>JAMOPK010000341.1 GCA_027064565.1 Caldifarciminota bacterium
TTGCTTTTATCCCTGATTTCGAATTCTTTTTTGTTCTTCACTATGAGGTGATAAACACCAACGGATGCGCTATCTGAACACCACGCCGTGTCTTTCGCAAACTGCTTGGGGAATTTTATGTTTATCCCTAACTTTTTGACCACTCTTTCGGACACTGTGCGGGATTTTATGATCTCAATCTGACTCTGAACAGGATCGAGAACCATCCCAACACCAGCTTCCGGAGTCAACACGGAGACCGGGGGAGTGGCTATCGACAATCGCACCATAGCGTGAGCCTCATAAACCGGCCTGCTCAGAAGGCTGTATAGAATGGCGACTATAACCATCAAAGAGGTTACCCCGATTATGAGGTATCGGTGTCTGTGTAGCACTCCCACTATATCCATTAAACTGAGTTCTTCTTCCCGCATAGGCATTGTATCACCCCTGTTTAAAGTTTCACTACTTTTTGATTTTTGATATCTTCAGGGACATCCTTTGTAGCGTTTTTGGTATCAATTATTAGTTTTGCATTTTCAACCAACCATCTGTAATCGTAATCCGAGTGATCGGTAGCGATCACCACACAATCAACCGAGTTAAGCAGTTCTCCTGTGAGATCCACCGATTTGCGTTGCTTGCCGTTAAAGTTCAATTCCGGAACGTATGGGTCGTTATAAATCACTTCTGCCCCCTTTTCTTCCAGAAGTTTTATTATGTCCAGGGCGGGGGATTCGCGCGTATCATCAATGTCTTTCTTATAGGCGACACCCAGCACCAGAATTTTAGAACCTTTTATGCTTTTCTCAAATTCATTAAGTGCATCTGCCACTCTTTGAACCACATAGCGCGGCATATTAGTGTTTATCTCCGAAGCCAACTCTATGAATCTTGCATTGTAGTTGAGGGTTTTGAGTTTCCACGAAAGATAGTGGGGATCGATAGGAATGCAATGCCCGCCGATACCTGGACCGGGGTAAAACGGCATGAAACCGAAAGGTTTAGTCGATGCGGCTTCGATAACTTCCCAGATATCTATGCCAAGAATGTTCGACATTATGGCGAATTCGTTTACAAGCGCTATGTTGACACTGCGGAAGGTATTTTCCAGCAGCTTCGTCATTTCTGCCGCCTTGGCCGAAGAAACAGGGATCACCTTATCTATCACATGGGAATAAAGATATGACACGATTTCAGTTGAAGCGGGATCAACTCCACCGACAACTTTGGGAGTGTTTTTCACCTGATACTTTTTGTTGCCGGGATCGATCCGCTCAGGAGAAAATGCAAGATAGATGTCTTTGCCAACCTTCAACCCGCTCGATTCGAGAATGGGTTTGACAAACTCATCGGTGGTTCCCGGATAGGTAGTGCTTTCAAGCGATATAACATGACCGGGTCTTAGATACCGCGCTACACTCTGGGCCGCACTCTGAATGTATCTCATATCCGGATCTTTGGTCTTCGAGAGCGGTGTTGGCACACAGATAATTATGCCGTCCACGCTTCTTATCTCCGAAAAGTCAGTTGTGGCACGAAGCTTTCCATCTTCAACAAGCTTAGCAACGTCCTCGGTCGGGACATCAGGGATATAAGAAATCCCTCTGTTGATTGAATCCGTCTTATTGCCATCCACATCTATACCGACAACCGGAAACCCGGCCTTTGCAAATTCCACCGCAAGTGGAAGACCCACATAACCAAGCCCTACTACCGCGACTTTAAATTCTCCAGAATCTATTTTGGCTTTTATATTATCGATTGTTGTTTTGACCATTGTTTTTTTCAACCTCCCTTTACTGCTTGATAAATTGACCACAATAGGCCTATCGTAGCTACAACATAATAAATTTCCATCAGGCTTGGCCAAAACTTTTTAGGTATGATAATTATATCCCCTGATTTTAACCCCATCTCTTTAACGGTTTTCCCTTCATTTAATGCCTTTCCAATGTTGACAGTAATCGTTTCAGTTCCTCTCTGTATTTTCGCTCTTGACATGTCCGCTTTTGGCGTCGTGCCCTGAGCAAGGGCAATGACCTCAAATAGCCCGTCGGTTTCTTTGACAAGATACACCCCGGGTTTATTCACTTCTCCTATGATGGCCACTTTAAATAGAGGAATTATATCAAGCTGAGGATTGTTATAATATTTGCTATACGCTGCTGTTAGAATCGTATCGAGTTGTGCTGCAGTATATCCTTGAACAGTCATTGTTCCTATAAGGGGGAATTCAACAGTTCCATCAGCTCTAACATAAAAAGTGTCGGTCATCTCCGGGTGCCGCCACATCCTCACAAAGATAACATCTCCTGCCTTAAGCGTGGGGATTTTATCCTGCTCAATATCTTTCAGGTTAGTTTTGCCTCTGCCACCAAATATACTGATTGCAACCAGCAAAACATAAAAAGCATTCCACATATTATCAACTCCTGTGTCATAGCATAAGGCGAATATTTTAAACCTTGAAGGATACAGCTTCAAAAGTGCGAAGGCTATATGCCGTTTTGTTTGTGATGGAAATTTTTATTTCTCTGTGCCCTCTGTGTCTTCGTGTGAAAACGAAATAAAAATCACACAGGGACACGGTGAACAGAGAGATGGGACATAGAGTAAAGGATACCTCGTGTTAGATGACGAGGATTGATGAAGCGATGGCAACAGACGGAATGGCGGATCAGTTATACAAAGAGATTGGGACAGTCCTGCAGCTTATAACTCTTTGATAATCTGAATGTTATGTTTGCCGCAACAAAGTAAAAGGTCTATAGCCGACCAAAATGTGAAAGAGTTGCAGCGCTATCACACTCTGTTGAGTATAGAGATAGAGCAGTTTTCGTTTACAGTATAAGCGATTCTCTCACTCGATTACCTCGAAGATGAGAGGCTGAGGTTCTGGTTCAAAATTCCCTATCACAAATGAGTTTTTGAGGAGTTCAACGGCTCTATGCATGCGCTCCCGATCGTTCCCATGGACCTCAAACAACGGCTCTCCACGCCTCACGTGTGCTCCAACCTTTTTGAGAACCACGATTCCGACCTTGTGGTCAACCTGATCCTCGGCCTTTTCCCTGCCAGCTCCAAGCACAGCCGCCGCGAGTCCTATCTGGAGGGTATTAAACTTCTGCAAGATTCCATCCTCATGTGCCACTACAACATCGTTGTATTTTGTTTTTATGAAATCCGGGGCAAATATCGCATCCGGATCACCACCCTGATTCCGCACCATCTCAACCCATTTCTCGTAAGCCTCGCCGCTGGCAAGTTTTTCTTCAAGCATGTTGAGGGCTGATTCGACAGAATCCGCGACGCCGGCAACAAGCAGCATTCTTGCCCCCAACGCAAGGGTTAAGTCGCGGACATCCGCAGGCCCGGAGTTCTGGAGCACCTCCACTGATTCCAGCACTTCAACGGCGTTCCCGACCATTCTGCCAAGCGGCTGATCCATGTTGGTGAGCAGGGCGATCACTTTTCTACCCATCCCTTTTCCTATCTCGACCATTGTCCTCGCAAGCTGAGCGGCCTTTTCGTATTCCCTCATAAACGCGCCGCTCCCGGTTTTTACATCCAGCACAAGCCCATCAATGCCTTCCGCTAACTTTTTTGACATTATGCTCGAAGAGATCAGTGGTATCGACTCAACGGTGGCCGTCACGTCCCTCAATGCATACATTTTTTTGTCTGCAGGCACGATGTCCTCGGTCTGGCCGATTATGGCAACTCCCACATTGCGAATAGCATTGTGAAACTCTTCAGGCGTCAGGTCTGTGCGGAATCCCGGAATGGACTCAAGCTTGTCCAGCGTGCCGCCGGTGTGGCCCAGGGCGCGCCCCGAAATCATCGGGACCACTACACCGCAGGAAGCAACAAGGGGGGCAAGGGGGAGCGAAATCTTATCTCCTACGCCGCCGGTGGAATGTTTGTCCACCTTTGGCACAGGGATGTCCGAAAAATCAAGCACGGTGCCGCTGTGCATCATGGCCTCGGTGAGAGTCGTAGTTTCCTCGAAGTCCATGGACTGAAAATAGACTGCCATCAAAAAAGCCGCCATTTGATAATCAGGGATTTCTCCGCTAACGAAATTCTCAATAAAAAACTTTATTTCCTTGGCCGAAAGTTTCTCTCCATCCCTTTTTTTGCGAATTATATCAACTGCTCTCATCGATTTACCTCCTTGCCTGTCGTTTAGCCGTTAATTAATCTTAATGGTAATGAAGCTTTAATCCGATTGCAAAATTCAAGGGCTATTTGTTTGTGTTGGAGAATTTTTGAGAATGCCTCTTGGGTTCCGTCATAAAAACAATATTGTTTGGCAAGACGCTCACCTCCTAAAGCAGAAGGACAGCCGTATAGACTGTCCCAAAAGTGTCGAGCGATAAAAGGGAGACATAGAAACAGTGGGCATGATAAGTTATGCAAAGAATGGTCTATAAGCCCAACCCACGCCATAACGAAAAATCGATTACAAAGCCTGAGCCCATTCCTCCAGAACACGGACGACTCTTTCAGCGGCATGGCCGTCCCAGAGCTCCGGCAGTTTTCCCGATTTCAATTTCCCTTCCAATATGCGTAAGGCCTCAGATTTTATCCTTTCGGGTGATGTGCCGACGAGTTGGTTTGTGCCTACTTCCACTGTCACCGGACGTTCGGTGTTCTCTCGAATTGTCAAACACTGGACTCCAAGCGCTGTGGTTTCCTCCTGAATCCCACCGGAATCCGTGAGGACAAGCCTTGCGTTCATTTCCAGAGCAAGAAAATCAATGTAAGACATAGGAGGCAGAAGCCTTATGCCGTAGGGAACTGGCAGCTGAAATTCCTCAATCCTCCTGCGGGTCCGCGGATGGACAGGGAAAACGACGGGGATGACTTCAGAGATTTCCATCAATGCGCCCCAGATTTCCCCGAATTTCTGTGGGTCATCGACATTAGATGGCCGGTGCAAAGTCAGAAGTGCGTATTTTTGAGGCCGCAATCCGAGCCTTTCCATGACGTCGCTTCTGGCAGCTTTATCCCGATAAAGGAACAGCGTGTCGATCATGAGATTGCCCACAAAATGGATTTTGTCATTTGGGATGCCTTCGTTCTTCAGGTTCCTGATCCCGCTCGGTTCTGTGACAAAAAGCAAGTCTGACAGAACATCCGTGACCACCCTGTTGATCTCCTCAGGCATCCTCCTGTCGAAACTGCGGAGTCCTGCTTCGACATGAGCAACTGGCACATGCAGCTTCGAGGCGGCTATCGACGCAGCCATCGTCGAATTGACATCGCCGAAGACCACGACGAGATGGAATTTCTCGCCGAGCAAAACGTCTTCTATCCCTACCATTATTTTCGCAGTCTGACGCGCATGGGTGTCCGAGCCGACGTTCAGGTAGATGTCCGGCTCCGGAAGCTCCAGATCCTCGAAAAACGCCTTTGACATCTCGTAATCGTAGTGCTGGCCGGTGTGCAGCAGAATCGGATCGAACCATCCAGTTTTGGCTTTGAGCGCTTTATACAGCGGCATTGCCTTCATGAAATTTGGGCGTGCGCCGACAACAAGCAACACTTTTACTCGTGTATTCATAGAGCAGCAATTATAACGCACCTGTATTGTGCCGGGACATTGTGACCCGCCTCCTGACTGAACCAGAGAACCAGTTCAGTAGATACCCCCTATGTCTATTACATTGAAGCTTAACAATATAGATGGAGTAACACCGTATATTTAAACGTTCCACAGGGGTTTTCACCTTCCCTATTTTTCCCGTTACGGGCCTTCTCAGGGCGAAGGCCATGATCTCGCGGTTGAATGGCTTATCGACAAATCCGGAAATGACAGGTATTTCGTTTCCGACGGGCAGGGTGGGCTGACCAACTCGGTTGGCCTTTTCATCGATTCAGATGGGGGACATAATTGAACCCTGAGTGCGCTGAAACCGTGTTCGATTTCCGTCATAATAAACCCGACCATGAATATCCTCGTGCTTTCAGACGACAGGGAACTCCGCAGGACGTTGCGCAAGTATTTCGAGAACAAAGAGATCTCTGTGACGGAATTCTCGACATGGGATGACAGGCTTTTAGGTATCCTTTCGGAGCTCAGCCCTGATGTGGTTGTGGTAGAAGGCTTATCCCGGAATGGGGAAACCTTATCCCCCATTGACATCCTTGAGAGGGTGCGCTTCAATGTGCCCACCATCCTCTACACGGATGCCATCGATCCGGTCAATTTTTACATGAAGCTTCAGCCGAAAGGCATCGCTGATGTCCTTGTGCTGAAATCCGAGGGTGTTGACGGCCTCATCGAAAAGATCGACTCCATAATTGAAGAACTTAAACATGAGGAAGACCTGAGACCAAGGATTTCGGCGCTCTATGACTCCCTGTATCCCGAACCTCCGCTCCTTGTAGCCTATTCCCCGATCATGAAAGCGGTCATTGAGCGTGTGGTTCCCCTTGCGCGAGAAAAGAACCTGCCGATAGTGGTTGTGGGCGAGACGGGCACCGGCAAGGAACTCATGGCACGGTTCATCCACATGCTTTCGACGCCGGATGGGCCGTTTGTGCCGGTCAACTGTGCGGATTTCAAGGGAAGTGACCTCAACATCGCAAGGAGTGAGCTTTTCGGGCACGTGAAAGGCGCCTTCACCGGCGCGGTTCGCGACCGTAAAGGTGCATTTGAGCGGGCTAACGGCGGGACGCTTTTCCTCGACGAGATCGAGGAGCTTCCCGAAGCTGTGCAGGCCGACCTCCTCAGGGTTCTGCAGGACAAAATCATCACCCCGCTCGGCTCGGATAGGAGCATCAAGGTCAACGTCAGGGTGATAAGCGCTACCAACAAAAGGCTGAACGACCTGCTCAAATCAGGGCTTCTGCGCGAGGACCTGTACTTCAGGCTTGCCGGCGGCGTGGTGGAGCTGCCGCCTCTACGCGACCGCGGCGCCACCGAAATACTGCTCCTCACCGAACACTTCCTCCGCAAATACCGCCCTGAGAGCTATATCGGGATATCCCGTGAGTTCGCTGACGCACTTTCGAGCTACGATTGGCCCGGCAATGTCAGAGAGCTGGAGCAGACGATCCTTCAGGCGCTTTCTTTCGCCGGCTCAAGCCGGGTATTGACCCTGCGCCACCTCCCGGCAGAAAAGTTCAGCGTCAAATCTGTCCGCGAACGCATCCGCGAACTCATCCTCGAAAGGGTCAGGGAGATCGTCCGAACAATCGATGTCTCGACGCTCAGCTGCGATGACATCATCGAGCTTAAGGAGGAGTTTGAGGCCCTGCTCATGGAACCGGTCTTCCTGAAATGCGGACTCAATTTTTCCCAGCTTGCCCGTGAGCTCAAGACCAATCGTGACCTCAGAAAAAGGAAAAGCGGCGAGATACTGAAGCGAAAATACATCCTGAAACGGGACAAAAAGGATGGGGAGTGACGATTTTCACTCCAGCGCTTCAGCTTCCTCCGGCGAAAGCACTCTCATGGATATGATCCTGTCCACTCTGAACATCCTCTCCGCTCGGCGCATGGTGCAGTAGGCCCGCATTCCTAAGAATTCCCTGCCCCTGAACGACTCCGTGCCGAGCGATAGAGGCCTGACCACGCGATGTGTCCGTTCGTTGCTGCCTTTCAGATAGACCATCTCGATGTAGTTGCCGTTTTCGATGGCCTCTTCGATCAACCTGATGCGTTCATCCATGTCAAGTTCGGACTCCCT
>JAMOPK010000342.1 GCA_027064565.1 Caldifarciminota bacterium
TCGACAGCGCTGCTGTCCATAGCGCTAAGAAGGGCCTTCAACCTCTTCCACAGCGCCAACGTCACCGCCGCAATGACTTTCGAGGCAACGAACGGGGTTGCAGAGGAGTTTATCGACGAGATCGGTCAGATAAGGCCGCATTCCGGCATCTCCGAGGTGCTGAGGGAGTTCAGGAGGCTCATCGAAGGCTCACAGTTGACCGGCGGCGAGAAGGTCAGGGTTCAGGACGCCTATTCGATCAGGTGTGTGCCGCAGGTTCACGGCGCGGTTTACGACGTCCTCCAGTTCGTGAAATCGATTGTGGAGACCGAGATCAACTCAGTGACCGACAACCCGATAGTGTTCCCCGACGGCCGTGTGGTATCAAACGGCAACTTTCACGGCCAGCACGTCGCTTTTGCAGCCGACAGCCTCGCCGCATCGATCACGACGCTCGGCTCAATCTCCGAGAGGCGGACGTTCAGGCTTCTGGACAGGGAATTGTCGGGCCTGCCGGCCTTCCTCGTGGAGCAGGGAGGGCTGAACTCGGGCCTGATGATGCTTCAGGTCACGCAGGCCGCTCTGGTGTCCGAAAACAAGTCCCTCGCACATCCCGCATCGGTGGACTCGATTCCGACATCAGCGGATCAGGAGGATTACGTTTCAATGAGCATGACGGCGGCCCTCAAGGCGATGCAGGTTGTGGAAAACACCGAGAAAGTGGTCGCCATCGAGCTGATAGCCGCGCTCCAGGCCCTCGATTTCCGCGGAGTGGACAAAACGTCGCCCATCCTGCAACAGATCCATCGGGCGGCAAGGAAAGAAATCCCCTACATAGCGAGCGACCGGGTCTATCAGAGCGACATTCAGAAGGCGCTGGAATTTATAACGAAAACGCTGCCGGAAATGGTGTAGAGCTATCTGCGCTTCTTTTTGCGGCGCTTTTCGACCTGTTTCCAGACTATCGGGGCGCCGAGGAACCCGAAGTTGTCCCTCACGTTGCGCTCAAGATACCGGATGTAGTGGCGAGGCAGTTCCTTTTCCACGACAAGCTTGAATTCCGGCGGCTGGACGCCGACCTGCGAGATGTCGAAAATCTGGTAGGGTGGACTGTATCGCTCAACGGCCTTCTCAATCACGTCGAGGAGCCGACGGGGATCCACCCGCTTTGACCATTCTTGATGGACTTTTTTGATGAGAACCTGCAGGTATTCAAGGTTTTCGCCTGTGCGTGCGGACGTGAAGATTTTGGGCACGAACTGTGCGAAAATCAGTTCCGACTGGATGTGCGGGAACAGCTCTTTGCGTTTGGTGTTGCTCACGAGGTCGGCCTTGTTCAGGGCCACGATTGCGGCTTTGCCCTCCTCCAGAACCGTTCCCAGTATCCGCTTGTCCATTCGGGTGATGGGCTGTGATATGTCCATCACGACGATTATCACCTCACCGTAATGGAGTGACCTCATGCTCCGAAGGTGGGCGAAATACTCGATCTCATCCCTGTATTTGCGCTTAAGGCCTGCGGTATCGACGAAGATAAACTCATCCGTCTCGATGTCGATTGAGTCGCGGGTGGTGCCCGGCACCTCGGAGACCACGCTCACATCCTCGCCGATGATGGCGTTGAGCAGTGAGGATTTGCCAACGTTGGGCCTTCCCAGTATCGAGACCCTGATCTTCTCACCCGAATCGCTCTGCTCCACCGGCTGATAGCCCATGGCTTTGAGCTTTTCGACGACGACATCCAGGAGATCGCCGACCCCGTAGCCGTGTGCGGCCGAAATCTCGATGGGTTCGCCCATGCCTAACGCATAGAACTCCTCGACCGCTTTTCTCTTGCCCTCGGTCTTGTTGGCGACAAGAATCACATCCTTGTTTTTGATCCTGAGCCATTCGGCGATCTCCTCATCGTAAGGCGTCAGGCCGGTTTTTCCGTCAACTAACAGGATCACAAGATCGGCATCCTCTACCGCCTTCTCGATGTGTTGCCTGACAACGGGCCAGATGGCGTCCTCTTCGGGCGGGAAGAGTCCGCCGGTGTCGATAAGCTCGAAGAGCATATCATCCCACTCAACGGGCTTGCGGATGCGGTCACGGGTGACGCCGGGCGTAGAATCCACCACGGCGAGCGGTTTGCCAACGATCCTGTTGAAAAGCGTCGATTTTCCGACGTTAACCCGTCCAACGATCGCCACCTGAGGCAATTTTTTTCTGTTTTCCATGTTGTGTCACTCCAGTGAATTTTAAGGTTTTGAATTATAAGCCATTATGCGGGGGAAAGGACGGGAAGTCATAGAGCACCACCTGCCAATGGTCTCAACAACAATAATTCACTCAAACATTATGTTTCCCCGGGATGTTCCAGATCCTGCTCAAATTTGGACTCCTTGATCAACAAATGGGCCCTTAACTCTTCTTTGAATCTACGTTTAAATCCCTGTATTTGAGTTGTAACCCGTGGAGCTCTATTGGAGAATATAGCATATGCAAATCTCTTTCTAAATCCGTTGCATCCGAGAATTTTTATAGAATTTTCCAGTTGTTCCATCAACCGTGACAACCTGGCGGTTTTGCCCTTCAGTTCCAGGAAATGTTCATCAAAACTCTTACCCTGAGGATAGATTAGTAAGTAATCGCACTTTTTCCCTTCTTTTATGGCACATCCATCAACCTTAATTTTGTATAATGTTTTCCTCTTCGGATTTTTAAATTTGATTTTTGTCCTGCCTTCCTCAATCAGTATGTTGCTATTTCCCACGATAGTAAGACATTCTTCATCTATTTTTCCCCTGCAGGGATAAAAATCACCTTTCATCATCGAATTCAATGCTTAAAAGTTCCTCAAATTCCATAGAAATTTTATCGGAGATATCGTCTATTATTGTCTGAGAGATAAGGCCAGTTTCTTTCTCCTGGATTCTATAGGCTCCTTTTCGGGGGTCAATAGCATAAGTCGAAATCCTATCCGGGGGTATCCATCTGTTTTGGGGAATGACATTCTTCAATTTCCCAAGTTTAGCTTCATTCTGGCCGGATTTACTGGAAATATAGGCAGCGTATATCAAATTGTTAAACGATGTCAAAATGTAGGGGCTATGGGTGGTTATAAAAAATTTCAATCCGGGATTGGAATTGAACACTTCAGATATAAACTCCACCAGATGTTTCTGTGTCTCAGGGAAAAGATGAGTTTCGGGTTCTTCAAAAAACACAAAATTAGTGCTGGCTGTAATCTCTTGTGTAACCTCAAGATATTTAAGAACCATTAATACTGGCAGTAACTCCTGTTGCCCCGAAGATGCCATAAATAAAGGAACCTTTCTCAAATCGTTATGGAGCAAAAACTCCGTTTCTCTTTCGTAAATGTATTTTGCTTTAACGAACCTTTTAAACAAATCAGAAAATTTTTCAGTTTGAAACAAAGCTTTCGCATTCTCCCAGTGCTTACCAAAGTTAATAACAAATGGGTCTATCGTTACATCTGCTTCAAGTAACTTGAAGAAACTTTCTTTCAAAAGTGCAAAGAAACTCCTGCTTGCAGGTATAAATATGTTTTTCTCCTGATAAAGAACCAAAAGCTCGTGATAAACTACCTCATCGATGGATAAACGCTTATATCTTTCTTCAAGCCGTTTAAGTTTTTCCTCGATTTCTTGAATTTCATTCTGGAGTTGCAATATGTGTTCTAATACCTGTCGTTCCCTGGGCATATTGGAAAGTTCATGGAGAAGTTTCTTTTTCTGATAAATGCGGCTATAAAGAGACTTTTGTTCCCATTTTAATTTTGAATATTCCTCGCGGATCTGAACGATCTTATGGAGATTCTCGAGGTCATCCTCTCCGCCTTCTATTTCAATATTCAGGTCAGGGGAACGTTTTAACTTAAATACCCGAAACAAAGTATTTGTTCGTCTATACTCAATGGAAAACTTCTCTGTCCACGATTCTGGAGGGAAGAAGCTTTTGAAAATGTTTATCTTAGCCGTTTCGAATCTCTTCTTAAAATCACCTGTCCAGGGTTTATTTGAACCAGAAAATTTATCTGACCTTAATTCAGGCCTCAAAAGTGTAGAGACATTCCAGAAATCCTCGAAGAAATAAACCAATTTTGCGATAACACTTTTTCCGGAAGCCTGTGGCCCTATCAGAATGGTTATATCATTAACCTCAAGCTCAGCCGACTTTATTCCAGCAAAGTTTTCGATAACTAACTTTCTATCTCTCATGGCGAAATCATGTTATAGCTGTCAATTTTTTTTGTCAATTGAGGATTGAGGCAAGAGAGCGCAAAAAGCTGCATTGAGATTTTGCTCTGTTGTTTTTTCTTTTTGAGGCAAAGTAAATTGACGGCCGTCCCCGGCCGTCAGTCACTGGCACTCAATTTGCTCTCAGCCTCTCCGTATCCCTGCACCGAAGCAGAGCGGTCATCTGGTGGCTTCATGTTTGGAGTTGCCGGTTATGTTGGCCTGTTAGAGGTGTCGGGCGAGACGCCCGACCCACAATGACGCCCGACCCACAATGACGCCCACCCCACCAGTCATCTGCTGACTCCCATAAGATGGGATTGCTACTAGTTCATGGATCGTATTGGTGCTTGGCTAAAGCCCGGACATGTTCCTTTACAGGCGACGCTTCTCTCTTTTTCCTCCTTTTCCGTGCAAGATTTATTTTACACAATTTTTTCCCTTATCCCCCTTGTACAGAGATAAAAAGAAAAAGGTATAAGATATTGAGGGCGTCAGGAGTAAAGATACCACCGTTTGTCCTGTCAGAGTCTCCTGTAGTGGAGTAATCCATTTTCAGAATATTGTAATCCCTTGATTCTATGAATTTTCCTCAAATCCAACTGTCAAAATCAGGTATAACACAACAATCTACTGGATTAAGTCAAGTTTTGAGTTCGTTGGCAGTTCGTCCGATTGAAATCACATTTCATTTTCTCTAAAATAAGTCCGTGAACGAAATGGATTACCGATTTTGGAGACAGGAAAATCATAGGAATTCAAGGGGCCGTGAAAAGCGGCCTTTTTTATTTTTGTAAAAACCAATTCTTCAGGGGAGGTTTACCATGAGCATATCAGCAAGAAAAGTGCTGGACGAAGTTAAGCCATACATCCCGGGCAAACCCATCGAGGAAGTCGCACGTGAACTCGGCCTTGACCCTGAGAGCATCGACAAACTGGCCTCGAACGAAAACCCTCTTGGCCCTTCTCCACTCGCTCTTGAGGCCATTCAAAATGCCATAAAAGAAGTCAATTTTTACCCGGATGACAGCAATTACACCTTGAAACAAAAACTTTCACGAAAATTTGGCGTTTCGGAAGACGGAATCATCATAGGCAACGGCTCCGTCGAACTGCTACTGATGCTCGGACTCGCATATCTCGATCCCGGCGACCACGTGGTGGCGAGCGACCAGTCTTTCATCATGTATCGGATCGTCAGCAAAATGTTGGGGGCCAGAATAACAGAGCCGCCGCTAAAGGATTACAGAATCGATCTTGAGGCCATAGCTAAAGCCATAAGGCCGGAAACCAAAATCGTTTTCCTCTCCAATCCCAATAATCCGACTGCCACAGCGGTGTTCAGGGAGGAGGCTGACCGGTTCATGGAGATGGTTCCGGACGATGTGATAGTTGTCTGGGATGAGGCCTATTATGAATACACCAAGGACGGCGAACTTCCCGACGGCATCGATTATCTGAAACAGGGCAAAAATGTGGTTGTCCTGCGCACCATGTCGAAGGCTTACGGTCTCGCCGGTCTGAGGATCGGCTATGCGTTCTCGAAGCCGGAGATCATCCGCAGCATGATGAAGGTCAGGTTGCCGTTCAACGTCAACAGGCTGGCGCAGATAGCCGCAGCCGCTGCACTCGATGACGAAGAACACGTCAGGAGAAGCAGAAAACTCGTCGAGGAAGGCAAAAAATACCTATACGAAAAGCTTGAAGAGATGGGATTATTCGTCACCGAAAGCTATACAAACTTCATTTTTGTTGAGACAGGTCACAACGGCCGGGAGATTTACGAAGCTCTGCTGCACAAAGGCGTCATTGTGAGGCCGCTTGGGGTTTATAATTTTCCGACCGCAATAAGGGTTACCGTGGGGCTTCCCGAACAGAACAGGAGGTTTATTGAAGCCCTCAGGGAATTTCTCTTTGCGCACAGCAAACAAAAGGACGGCTATGAGATACCACAACATACAGGGCATGCGGTTGGCCAGAGTGCTGGCACTTGAGGCGATCTATCGATGGGATCTGCTGGATGAGGACCCGGAAAAAGCACTTGAGGATGCTATAGCTCGCGAAAAGCCGCCGGAAAAGATTCAGGAGCTTGCAAGAAAGATAGTCAAATCAGTGGTAGACAACAGGGATTTCATCGATGGGTTGATAAGCGAGTTCTCCATCAACTGGCCACTTAAAAGGATGCCGATCATAGACCGATCGATACTCAGGATCGCAATCGGAGAGATGATAGCCAATCCGGACGTTGGCAAAAACGTCGTTATCGATGAAGCCGTCGAACTGGCCAAGACCTACTCCACGGATGAGGCAAGGGCTTTCATAAACGGCCTTTTGGATAGGATCGCCGATAAATTGATCGATGAAGAGAAATAGTGGTGTGACAAAGAGAAAACTTCTATTAGCCGTGCTTCTCATTACATTTCTCTTTCGTTTCCTGTTTGTTATGAACTCCATGTTCCATATCCAACGGGCGTTTGCTACGTGGCCAGACACATGGGAATATGAGACGGTAGCGTGGAACCTCACGAATGGCAGGGGATACAGCCTCCACGAACACAGCCCGTATTTTCCCACGATGCTGGTAACTCCGTCCTATCCCTACCTGATAACGGCGATTTACGCTGTTTCAGGTGGAAGGAATTTCCAGCTCGTGCTCCTCACAAACCTCATTCTCGCCGTGATTTCAGCTGGCCTCATTTTCGGACTGACCATCAACCTGACCAAAAGCGAAAAGGCTGCATTCTGGAGCGCATTCCTGTTCGGGACCAACCCGAACGCCGCACTTTACACCGGCCAGCTCATAGCCGAAACGCTTTACATCACGCTGATCCTGCTATCCTTCCTGATCGTAATTCAATCGAAATGGGCCAGATGGTCGAAAGTGGCCATCTTCGGGGTGGTTTCCGGCCTTCTCCTGCTCACCAAGCCTGCCGGGGTGGTGCCCGTGCTTTTCGCTCTGCTTTATGCACTCTGGAAACATCGTGACGCCAGATGGTTAATCGCCCTTCCGATAGCTCTCATGGTGGTTTTTCCGTGGCTGAATAGAAACCATGAAAGATTTGGAATGTGGAAGTTTTCGTCGGTAACAGACATGACCCTGACAATCTACCATGCTGCCCCCGTCATGAGCGACATCCACGACGTCCCTCTCGATTCCGCAGCGATAATGTTGTATGGCAGGGAGCTTTACGAGAAAGTGGCCAACCGCTATCCGAATCCATTCGCGCTGGATACAACCGGCCAAATAGCAAGAAGGTTTATCCAGAAAAATCTTAGCAAATACACCAGACTTTTGCTGACGGGGTTGCCGGTCGTGGTTTTTATGCCCATGAGCATGGCGGAATATGCGCGGTTCATCGGGCGGCAGCCCGGCAGGTCGCCTGTGGCACAGGAATTTTTGAGGGATATAAGCAAATTCAGGATATGGTCGGCACTT
>JAMOPK010000343.1 GCA_027064565.1 Caldifarciminota bacterium
AGAGACCGAGGAATACCTCGTGGGCAAATTCGGATAGTTAAAAATTAAGGGGGCGCTGGACGCGACCTTGAGAAGAAAGGGGTAAGAATTGCAAAAATAAAAGGGATAACCGGAAATAGTCGATCCGGCAAAATCAAGTCACATCCCCTTCGAGATCCCTGAGCAACTTAATCCAGCTAAACTTATCTCTGGCAACATTGTATAGTTTCTCATCGGCAGTCCAGAAAATAGCATCAAAATGCTCGGCTACGGCAAGATAATGCGCATCGTAAGTTGTCGGTCTGCCTAATTCTCTGGCGATTTCAAAAGCGCGGACCAACAAAAGAGGATCAGTTATCAGATGGATATTCAGCTTTGTGAGCACATCTATCGCACTTTTCGCGCTCTCCCAATCGATCAGTTTCCTGAAAGCCTTTCTATACACTGCGGAAGTGACTTCAAAAATGATCAACCCGGGAGCCAGAATCTCCTTTCCGCTCAACCTCGCACTTTTCCACAATCGGAAAGCCAGAGCGCTATTTTCCTCTGCCACAAGCAAAGGCACAACCACATTGGCATCAACCACGATCCTGAAGTCTGGCATCCCGTCCTCCCTCTCTCAATTCCCGAATATCCTCAACCGAAGAAGGGAGCATTCCAAATTTCGATTTCATTTTCTTCTGGTGCGTTTCAATGAGTTCAATTTCTTTCAACACTTTGATTTGCTCCAGCCTCTTTTCTATTGCCTCAGAAAGGATTTGGGAGCGTTTACCGGGTGGCACAAGCTTCTGGAACTCCTCCCAAAGTTCCTGAGGCACCATAAAAGTCACCTTAACTTTCGATGCAGTAACTTTTTTCATGCTTTTTACCTCCCGAAAATTGTAATGGTATTCTAATCCATAAACTTTTTATGGTCAACGGGAGGGTAAGAAACTCAATCCATCGGTCGTTGATTTCCCGCTGATAAGGGGGATCAGGAAGAATGGAAGATAAGTAATGCCAAAACATCCGGTGGGACGGCCGTCCCCGGCCGTCAAAGTGGCCATTAGGAATCAGACAAGAAATAATTTAATAGAAGATCCCTATGCCCGATTTTTCAATCCCTGCCCGTTCCATCATCTGTTATCTCCTCACCAAAAGTCCGCTCTATCTCACTCACAAGTTCCTGAACTCCCTGACGAACTTCCTCGGACAGCTCCTCGCCGAAGGAGATGTCCTTGAACTGAATGCCGTAAATGATAATGTGATGACAGCATCTTTCTATCATTTTAGCTATCATCGGAATCGGGATTATGTGGGTGGTTATCGTGTAATTCTCGACTTCCTCAGGCTTAAGCTGACGGTATTCGCCCGGTTTTCCGTCAAAGTTCGCACTGTCGATGATTATGACGGTGTCCGGTTTCTCTGCACATATCTCATCGATAAAATTTTCAGGCGTGGTCTCGCAGAGAAACGTCACAAACTTATCTGACAGCATCCGGGCGGCGGCCACGCCAGCCCCATCATCCCTGCGCCACGGATTCCCAATACCACAGATTACAACTTTATTTCCCGCTTTTTCCACTTTCATCTCAGGCTTCTCCCGACAAGAATGTTTCAAAATTATATGCTGCGAACAAAAAGCGGGGGAGCTAACTGCTCCCCCGGGGCCATCGCGTTAGGAGGATCAGCATCCTATTTCCTAATGACTTTAACAAGGTGAACGCTGCAGCTTATGCACGGGTCGTAGGCCCGCATGATCATCTCAAGCGGGAGTTCCATCTCGCTAACTTTCTGTTTCAGAAGACTCTCAGCGGCATTGCGGATGTATTTTTCCATGTCGTCAAGGTTCTGTGTCGTCGGGATCACGTAATCCGCATAGCTCACAAGTCCATCTTTGACTTCAGAATGGTGAATCAGAAGGCCACGCGGCGCTTCCACCAGCCCTGTGCCCGAACCGGTGAGCCGCGTGGGCTCAACAAACTCGTATTTCGCTTCCTTAATAGCATCAATGAGATCCGGCATCTTCTCAAGGCAGAAGAGAATCTCGATCGCCTGTGCGATGTTGTTGTAGTGTGGATTCCTGTGCCATCTCTCGTTGTAAAGCTTTTTGAAGTAGTCGGCGGCAAGGCCATCGAGCCGATCCGCCATATTCAATATCCTTGCCAGTGCGCCGACTGTGTAAGGCTTGCCCTTGTAACGGCACCGTTTGGCAAACGAATGCTGCACCACGCGCTCATTGGATACCTTCTTGTATTCGTCAGCCGGGTAGGTCTCCCCTGTGGAGACATAAATCGTGTCCGCCTCGAATCCGTAAGAACCATCCTCCGGCCAGACCGATACAAATATGGTCTCTTCCTCAAGGTAATCTGGCACCTCGACCTGATCCCAGAGCTGAATACCGCGCTCGATCGTCGGAATCAACTGAAGCGCTTTCATTTTTAGAGTATCAAGCTCTTCATCCGTGGGAATCCTGCCAAATCCACCTATCCTCATGTTCTCGCCGTGAATCCTCCTTCCAGCCGCTGTTTCCATCACGAAGTTGCCGAACTTCTTTAATTCCAGTCCACCCATCACCTCGTCAGGGAAGCGATTTATCATGGAAATGGCATCTGGATATCCGAAATAATCAGGCAGTGCCAGCAGATAATAGTGAAGCGAATGGCTCTCGATCATTTCGCCATAATGGACAAGCTTACGGAGGAGTTTAGTTTTCGGCGACGGCTTTATACCAAGCGCTTTTTCAAGCGCATAGATGTCCGCCAGACGGTGAGATGCAAAGCATATAGCACATATGCGGGATGTGATCGACACGGACTCCTCAGGTTTCTTTCCGATTACCAGCTGCTCAAACAGGCGGGGGCCCTCGAATATGTCAACTTTCACCTCTTTAACCCGGTCATTTTCGATGATGACTTCAATGCCGCCGTGTCCCTCAACTCTTGCAACAGGTTCTATGAAAATTTCACGGTTCATTTTCCACTCTCCTGCTTTTGATGTGATTCAAGGAAGTTTTTGAGCAATTCGGCCCTTTCCGTTCCACCGAAAATCGCAAACCTTTTGACTATCTCATCGGGCTTATAGCCCTTCTCCAACAGCAGCAAGGCCTCGGATTCCCAGTTCTCCTTGGCTATCGGCCCCCAGCACCCGATGCAGGGGATATTCATCGACGGACAGATTGCGCCACAACCGGAATTGGTAAGCGGCCCAAGGCACAGCTGGCCTTTGAGCAACAGGCATTCGTTCTCTTTCCATTTGCACTCGGCACACACCGGGAAATCCGGCACTTTTGGCACAATGCCGTGCGCCAATTTGCCGGCCAGTTTCAGGAAAGGCTCCTTTTCGATCGGGCACCCCGGCAGAACGGCATCCACTTTCACATAAGCGGCAAGCGGTTTTGGCTCAAGGGGAGGAGTCAAAGTCACCGCATTTTCCTTCCCATAAACCTTTTTGTAACGCTCTATCCATGGTTCCTTTCCCATGAACATTGATTGGACACCGCCAAAAACTGCACAGTGACCTATGGCGACAAGTATCTTGCTCTTCTTGCGAATTTCCATCAGATGTTCGAGGTCTTTTTCGGTGGAGACGGAACCCTCGACAAAGGCTACATCCAGCTCCACATTTTCGTTTTTCGCTCTGGAAGCCATTACGAAGGATTCAATCTCAAAGATGTCGAATATCTTAAGCAGTTCATCCTCGCAGTTGATGATGTTAAGCTGGTCACCGGCACAGCCGGTGAGCCCGTAAATTCCAACTTTTGGCTTACCCATGTCCACCCTCCTAAATGAGTGATCTGATGTTTTTGACGTCCCAGAGTGTGAAGACCGGGCCGTCGACGCAGGTATATTTGTGACCCACTACGCACTGGCCACATTTGCCCATGCCGCACTTCATTTTCCGTTCGAGGGTCATGAAGATGTGGTCGTCGGGGATGCCCAATTTGAGGAACTCATCGACAACGTATTTATACATGACGGGCGGGCCGCAAACTACCGCCACCGTGTTGGAAGCATCAATGTCAACGTATTTGAAAAGCGTTGTAACCACACCGATGTCGAAAGGCCACAGCCCGGTGGGATCAGCATCAACCGTCAGGTAACACTCAAAGTCTTCACGCTCCTTCATCCTGAAAAATTCCTCGCGGAAAAGCATGTCGTCAGGTGTCTTGGCGCCGTAGAGGTAGAAGATTTTGCCGAACCTGTCACGATAGTCCAGAGCGTAGAGAAGAACCGAGCGAAGTGGAGCCGCTCCAAGTCCACCGGCAACAAAAAGTAGGTCCTTGCCATGCATCATCTCGACAGGGAACCCGTTGCCGAACGGCCCCCTCAGCCAGATGAAATCGTTTTCCCTGAGCTCGAACAGCTTGCTTGTTAGCTTTCCGACCTTGCGGATACAGAACTCGAATAGACCCGGTCTTGTAGGCGAAGACGTTATCGAAAACGGCGCTTCACCAGCATTGGGAAGCGAAATCATCATGAATTGCCCGGGCTTGTAGTTGGTGGTCCATGTCATCACCTTGTCCGGATCACATATCCTCACCTGAAAGAAGCGGACATCTTTGGTGAGGTCAAATTTTCTAACTATCCTCGCCCTCTCCGGGACGTAAGGGTTCTCATTTTTTTCTTTTTCAGTCGAAACTTCGGGATAGGAACCATGTCTCTCAAGCATGTTCTACCTCCATGTTTTTCAAGGAAGCCATCCTTGCCCAGAAGGCGTCGGGTTTTTCCTTCAGAAGCGCCTTCGCCACGGTCAGCACGTTTATATCCACCGGGCAACTGACGACACATCTGCCGCATCCAACGCAGGCCGGGCTTCCGTATTCGCTCATGAAACCGACAAGCTTGTGGGTATACCAGAGCTTGAGTCGTTCGCTCCTTGCTTCACGGAAATTGTGTCCGCCGGCAACCATGGAATACTCCCTGAAAACGCAGGAATACCAGAACCTCTGTCTGTCCATCTCATCGGTCCGAATGTCGTATTCGTCTTCGATGTCAAAGCAGGTGCAGGTAGGACAAACCATGGTGCATGTGCCGCAGCTCAGGCAAGCATCGCCCATCTCCTCCCAGATTGGAGAATCGTAGTTGAAGGTCAGTATCTCAGGCATGCCCTCAAGGTCGAGGGAAACCTGAAACATGGAGCGGCGTTTTTTCCGCCACGCCACATATTCGTCGATGTCCTCCTGAGTGGTCTCTTCTATCAGGTCTTTCACAAGTTTCAGCACCTCATCGCCCTTGGGGGAACCTATCCACACAAGGAACCTGTCCTCGAGATCGGTCAGAAACAGGTCGAATCCTTCGTTCACCGTTTCTGTGTCCGTCAGGTTGCAGAAGCAGTGCTCATCCGGGAGGCACGAAAGCCCCACAATCAGCGTGGCTTCCCGATTTTTCAGGTAGTAGGGATCGGGATAAAGGCGCGTGTAAAACTTGTGATAGATGTTCAGTGCGTGGATATCGCACGGATGGAGTCCAAATATCACACGCTTTTTGACATCGAAGTGCTCTGTCCACTCGTTGTTCTTGAATTTCAGGATGGTCGATTTTTTGGGCAGGAAGAACTTTTTGGCCGGCACTATCGTCCTGATAGCCTTGAGGTCAAACTGTTCGGGCGATGCCTGAGCATATACATGGTGATCCCCTTTTTTGACAGGCCCCCATAGCTCACCGAATTTACCAAGGCCTTTCATAAAGGGGATGAAATTATCTCGCTTCAGTTTGAATACCCTCATATCGCCTCCTTTTATGCTAAAACGATTTTAAAGAAAACAAAGTATATTTGCAATAGTGCATAGATACATTTCAACATGTATTTCAACTTGCTATTTCAAAAGCAGTTAGGCTTAAGTGTTTTTCCTTAGCAACTGAGATTCATTACCATTTTTCTTTTCGTGGAAAGCAAATTTTTAAAGAAGCGTAACCGCCGTTATTCTGAAAGGAAAATTGTTGAGGGTTTTACATTCATGATTGGCCTATCTCGATGTCTGAAAGGATAAAAATTGTAATATCTTGTGATATAGCTTATTATCTTACGGCGGCTTGAATAAAATAATGGAAATGGCACGGGATAACGAGGAGGATCGACTATGAACAGGATTGGGAAGGGGTTGGTTATATTGGCGATTCTTGTCGGTGGGGGACTACCAGAAGGAAGACTGTGGGGGCAATCTGATTCTAAAACTACAAAAATTGTAGTAACACAGGGAATGACCCTTAGCGACATAGCTCTTAAATACTATGGTTCCGCTGATTCTGTGGTAATGGAACGTCTAAAAATGGCAAATCCTGAGATCAAGGATATCGATTTGATATTTGTGGGCGACACAGTGGTGTTACCTTACATCCCGGGATATAAGTTAAATCTCGATGTAAAAGAGGCCACATCTGACAAAAAAACACCGAGCTATATGACAATAAATAGGATTGCTGGACATGTAGTTGTCATCCACCACGATAACCCGGTCCCGACCAATCCATCGATAGGAGACATTGTCACTGGCGGAGACAGACTTGTGGTAAAGGATACCCTCTCATGGATAGAGCTTATCGCTGAGAACGGCATGGTGATCCGCGTGAGAGGCGAGGCCGACTTTCACATAAAACAGTTATTCATAGTAAACAACGATATTCAATCGAAAATAGAGCTTGTGAAGGGTGCTGCGTGGTTTACTACTCCGGAATCTTCATCTTCCAAAAGCTATGTCGAGGTTCATGCCGGGAAGATAAATGCTGTTTCAAGGCATACTGAATATAGCGTTTATGCTAAAGACGGTGGCGTCGTGAAAGTTTTAAAGGGTGAAGTTGAAATCCTCCAGCCTACGGGCAAAGTTGTTGTGAAAAGTGGGCAGGAATTCTCTGCCGAAAGGCAAAAAATAGAAAAATTGAGATTAACCCTTTTTGAAAAATGGAACATTTCTCTGGATGAGTTCCAGCATGACCAGACGCCGCCTTACATAGCTATTTCCTCTCCAGCTCCGTTCACCGTCACAAACAAGAGGGAGATAACTATCGTCGGGGAAACTGAACCCGGGGCTGTGGTTTTTATTGATGACTATCCAGCTCTCGTTGACAGCAATGGGAAATTCAGTGCCAGCGTGAGACTGTCACACAGGGGATTGAACGTATTTGAGATAAAGGCTAAAGATCTGGCAGGTAACATATCGATAATCCATAGGGTGGTGGTGCTGGATCTTGATCCACCGGCTGTCAACGTGGAATATCCTCCGGACTCTCAGGTAATAAGATCGGCATCCATTAAAGTGCTTGGGACAACCGAGCCGGGCGCCAAAATGGTCATAAACGGTCAAAACATAGGTGTCGCTCCAAACGGCTATTTCGAGCAGCTCGTGCTTCTCAACAGCGGCTGGAACAAGGTCGCGATTTCAGCAACGGATTCCGCCGGTAACACCTCCAAAATTATCCGAAATGTTTACGTTGACACAAAACCGCCTCGTCTCGAAATCATCAAGCCGAGGCCGGGTATCGTTACGCGGAACCCGCGCATAGAGGTCGTTGCAGCAACTGATACCGACGGCGTCGTTGTGGTAGGAAAGGAACCTGCGACGCTTGGAAAAGACGGATATTACCACAAGATTTTGACCCTTTCGGAAGGTCCCAAC
>JAMOPK010000344.1 GCA_027064565.1 Caldifarciminota bacterium
TGAGTTGGAAAGCTTGAGGTTCAGGGAAAAGGTCCTGGCCTTTGAGAGGCTGCGGCAGAAGGGTGGGGATAAATATGGAGAGGAATGTTGTCATTTTGAGCAATTTTCTTTTCATCGTCTGAATCCACGTTTTATGAGAAGGCGTCCATATTATCCGGGCCTTGCCTGACATATGTCAATTAAGGGCTGGCTGTAAAACTGCCAGGAGAGGCTGCCACCAAAAATGAGCAAAAACTCTCAAAAATATGTTCAACGATTCCGAACTACTTCGGCAGTTAGATAACGCCGTTTCCTATCGACCTATTTGAAATCTTCGTCGCTGAACACGATAGCCTCGAAGGAGTAAATCTCGGTTGACGGGTCTCGCCAGCAGCCGGGTAAAAGTCCAGCTTTGAGGCACGTATGGTCAAGAAACGTGTCCCTGTCCCAGCTCTCCTCCACGGCCACCTGTGGCAGCAGAAGGCCTTGATACGGCCCCTTCCTGATGAGCAGGCCGTGTCTGCCGACCTCGATCTCTTTGATGTCCCTGACCCTTCTGAGTGGAGTCAACACCGATACTTCATAGCTCAGGAACGGAAGCTCATCAGGTGTCACAGGGGGAAACCTCGGATCGTTCAGCGCCGCCGAGACCGCCACATCCTGAACCGTTTTGTAGAGTGGTTTGAGGCCGACGATATAGCCGATGCACCCCCGCAACTGGCCGTTTTTTTTCAGGGTCACAAACGCCCCCCAGGGTTCCAAGAGGCGCGGACTTGAAGGCGAAAACTCAGGTAAAGGCTTGCCTTTCACGGCAGCTTCAACGCTCCGTTTCGCTATCTCAAGTAGCTCCTTTTTATCCTCCTCTGTGAGCTGTGGGTGGTCAGATTTGTCACCGATTGCCGAGAAGGCAATGCTCGCATAGCCGACGACATAGCCGACGTAATTTCCCGTGACCTCAGCAGAATTCGTGTAAGTGACAAGGACAGCGTTTGTCGCACCTATCTCCCTGAGCGTTCTGATACCGATGGCGATTCCGCCGTAACCGCAGGCCTCGCACTTCCCCTTTTTGATGCAGAGGTAAAATTCCTCCTCATTCATATCCAGAATGTGTGTGATCGTCTCGCTGTCGCTCAATCTGCACTCCTCGTAAGAATAGCCGTGATATAGATCGGAACTCATAATGATGATCCAGTTTTTCCTGCCCTTGAGAACCCGAATCAGGGCATTCGCAGCATCTTCGATTATCTCCATCGAGACGGCGCCCACCAGAAGTGGCACTATTTTGAAATCGCTTTCAAGGATGTATTGCAAAAATGGAATCTGGACTTCGATCGAATGCTCTCTGGAATGGAACAACGTGTTGGGAAAAATCGACCTTGATGCCGAAACCAGTTCGCCCACAAGTTTATCGTCAACAGGAACGCTTCCGAGAGGCGTTTCCCATTCACCTGACGGATATGCGGCTATCCCGGAGAAAACGGCCTGATGTGACGGGCCAAGGATTATCACTGTGTCAAATTCTTTGCCTTTCAGGAGCTTATATCCAGCAGCTGCCACCACACCGGAGTAAGCATAACCTGCGTGTGGCGAAACAAGCCCCAGAAGTTCGCCCTGAATGTCCGGCGGAGCGGGCGAGTAACTGAACAATGTGTCAAGCACTTCGACAAGTTCAGTGCTGTTGCCCGGATAAAACGCATCGGCAACAGCCGGTTTTCTTACGTTCTCCATGATTTTACCTCCATGGTTAAGGAAACTTGCCTGAACTTATGTCCCTTCACGCCAGCTTGATAGATATTTCCTCTGTTCCTCCGTCAGTTCATCTATCCTGATTCCCATAGATTCCAGCTTTCTCTTAGCAATCTCGACATCGATCTCATGAGGCAGAGTGTAAACGCGAGCCTCGAGTTCATTATGATGTTCCAGGATATATCTGGCCGCAAGTGCCTGATTCGCAAACGACATATCCATTACCGTAGGGGGATGGCCTTCGGCGGCCGCAAGGTTGACGAGCCTGCCATCGGCAAGCAGGTAAATCCTCCTGCCGTCTCTCAGTGTAAATCGGGTAACATTTGGCCTGACTTCTTCAATGGTCTCAGCAAGCTGTTTGAGAGTCTCCTTGTCGATCTCCACATCGAAATGACCCGAATTTGCGAGCACAGCGCCATCCTTGAGGTTCTCGATGGCCTCTTTCCCGATAACGTTCTTATCGCCGGTCACAGTAACGAAAAAGTCGCCCTTTTTTGCGGCCTCAACGATGGGCATGACGTCAAAACCGTCCATCACAGCTTCAAGCGCTCTAATGGGATCGACCTCGGTGACAATCACCCTTGCGCCCATCCCTTTCGCCCTCATGGCGACGCCACGACCACACCATCCGTATCCGCATACCACAAACGTTGAACCGGCTATAAGAAGGTTGGTCGCCCGAAGTATTCCGTCGATCGTGGACTGGCCTGTGCCGTAGCGGTTGTCAAACAGGAATTTCGTCATGGAATCGTTGACGGCTATCAGCGGATACTTGAGCACCCCTTCTTTCTCCATAGCCCTGAACCTGATGACGCCGGTCGTGGTCTCCTCCGTGCCGCCCAGAACGCCCTCCGTCAGGTTGTGTTCGTGCAGGTAAGACGTGAGGTCACCGCCGTCGTCGATGGTTATCTGTGGCTTGAAATCAGCGAGTGCTTTAATGTTCTCGTAGTAAGAATCCCTGTCTTCACCGTGCACAGCAAAAACCGGGATCCCATAATCCTGAACCAGCGAAGCGGCGATGTCATCCTTGGTGGAAAGCGGATTGGATGCGGCAAGACGGACATCCGCGCCGCCGGCCTTGAGCGTTATCATCAGGTTGGCCGTCTCAGATGTGACGTGCAAACAGGCGGCGATACGAACGCCGTCAAGCGGTTTTTCACGCTCAAATTCTTTTCTCAGCCTCAAAAGCACCGGCATGTGCTCGCCGGCCCATTCTATCTTTTTTCGACCTTCATCCGCAAGTGAAAGGTCCTTGACTTTGAATTCCATTTCTGTCCTCCCATGTTTAACCGCCATCTAACATCAAGCGACGATTCGGCGGGATTTTCCAAATTATATTGCAAAAACAGCATGTGGATTCAATTCCTGTGTGGTCCTCTGTTGACCTGCAGCAAAGGACGTTAATAATAGCGGCATGATACCTACAGGGCTTCTGAAAAAACTGGACAAAGCCTGTGATCCCAATGCGGTATATCTTCCTGGATACCTTTGAGGGAAACAATTGAGCTTATTGAATATTTCCTAACACATTGAAAGCACATATCTTGTGTCTTCCTTCCTCGCCTATCCCCTACTACCTATTTGCATTCTCTATCCTCTGTGCGCCAACAAAATGGAAAAAAGATATGAAAAAAACGTCAACACCTTCCCTTTGCTCGTCAGCTTGACATAAAATTGGTGTGGAACTAACTTTTTCACTTCCCGAAACTCTGGAGGGCAAAACAAAAATGGCCAAAAAGGATTATTATGAAATCCTTGGGGTTCCAAGGAACGCTTCGCAGGAAGAAATCAAGCGGGCGTATCGGCGCCTTGCGATGCAATACCATCCCGATCGGCATCCACCCGAAAAGAGAAAATGGGCCGAGGAAAAATTCAAAGAAATTTCCGAAGCCTATGAGGTGCTTTCAGATCCCGAAAAGAGAAAGCAATACGACATGTATGGCCAATCCCCTTATGACACAACCGGATTCTCATGGGAAAATTTCACCAGAATGGAGGATATCTTCGATTTGCTCAAAGATTTTGGATTTTTCGGTGACTTTTTCAGGGACATATTCGGCAACGCATGGAGGCAAACCACCCGCACAGGCTATCAGACTGCTCAGCGTCCCGGCACCCGCAGGGGAGAAGACATCTCCGTCAATCTGGAGCTTACGCTTGAGGAGATAGCCAGAGGCGTCGAGAAACAGATTCGAATCCGCCGCTATGAGCCGTGTCCTGAATGCGCGGGCAAGGGTTCAAAAACCGGAGGCTGGCAGACCTGTCCCACATGTCACGGCACCGGCTACGTGGAAAGGTTCACGAGGCACGGTTTTATAACTTTTGCCCAGAGGTCACCGTGCCCGACCTGCGGCGGCAAGGGATATGTCCTGAAGGAGCCATGTCCCGTTTGTCACGGCACTGGCAGAGTCATGAAAGAGGTCACGCTATCCATCAGGATACCGCCGGGCGTCAAAGGCGGCCAGACCTTGAAAATCACCGGCGAAGGCCATGTAGGCGAGCTCGGCGGCCCGCGTGGCGACCTTTACGTCAACATTATCGAAAAGAAGCATCCGGTTTTCACCCGCCGCGACCGCGACCTCTATGCTGAAGTTGAAATTCCGGTCTCAATGGCCGTTCTGGGCGGCAAGGTGGAACTTAAGGACCTGCACGGCAAAACCGTAACCGTTAAGATCGAGTCCGGGACACAGCCCGGCACCGTGTATCGCATACCGGGCAGGGGTATCAACGGCGGTGACCTCTACGTCAAAGCTGTGGTGAAGATTCCGCACAAACTCTCAAAAGACGCCCGTAAACTCTTTGAAAAGCTGAGGGAAATGGGACTATGAGCAGCAAAGAACCGGAATTCAAGGGACTTGAAGGCGTTTACAAACTTGTGGCAAGATTGAGGGCGCCGAACGGTTGTCCATGGGACAGGAAACAGACAAACGAATCTCTCAAATACAACCTGATAGAGGAATCTTACGAATTGTTAGACGCTATCGAGCGCAAAGATGACAGGGCCATTGCTGAAGAGTTGGGCGACATCCTGTTTCTTGTCCTCATGCATATACGGATAGCCGAGGAGGAAGGCAGGTTTACCCTCGACGATGTCACCGACGGAATAATCCAGAAGATGATCAGGCGGCATCCGCACGTTTTCGGCGAGGTCAGAGTTGAATCCCATGATGAAATCCTTCAAAACTGGGAAAAGATCAAGCGGAAAGAGCGAAAAAGCATCTTTGAAGGCATAAGTTTCGGCATGCCTGCCCTGCTCCTTGCTCAGAACGTCGGGGAGAAAGCGCGGCGCGTCGGTTTCGACTGGCCCTCGCCGGAGGGCATTATCGACAAAATCAGGGAAGAATTGGACGAATTCTTGGAAGCAAAGGCCCATGGTGACAGGGAAAAGATCGAGGAGGAGTTCGGTGATGTCCTTTTCTCCCTTGTCAACCTTGCCCGCCATCTCGGAATTGACGCTGAGGGCGCACTCCGAAAAACCGTCAGGAAATTCGTCGAGAGGTTCCAGCAGATAGAAGCTGAGGCGAGAAGGCGTGGCGTTGACATCGAAAAAATGAGCCTCGAGGAGATGGATGCTATCTGGGAGTCCGCCAAGAGCAACCCGTCGTCCACCAAAAGTTGACCTTCACTTTGAACTGAGTTTCGTCCTCCAAAGCCTTATTGGGACTTAGGCTATAGGCCTTTCACTTTGTGGTGACAAACGTAACATCCAGATTATCAAAGAGTTATAAGCTGCAGCACTGTTTCAATCTCCTTGCATAACTTATCCGCCATTCCGCCTGCTGCCATCGCTTCATCAATCCTCGCCATCTCACACGAGGTATCCTTTACTCCATGCCCATCTCTGTGTGTTCACCGTGTCCCTGTGTGATTTTTATTTCGTTTTCACACGGAGACACAGAGAAATAAAAATTTCTATCACAAACAAAACGGCAAATAGCCCCCGTCAAATTGACGCATGCACTAATTCCGCAATAAAATAGGGACATAATAATGGTTCTCAATCTCCCTGAGGTGACTGGATAATCCACCGAAGGGATAATGAGTATCATAAACTGGATTAAATGCAAAAGGGTGAATAAAAACAAACGGAGCGAGAAGCAATGGAAAAGCCCTTTGAAATCAGATGGCACGGTCGTGGTGGATTAGGCGCCAAGACCGCAGCCCTGCTGCTGGGGGAGGCTCTTGCCAAGACAGGCAAGTATATTCAGGCCTTCCCGGAATACGGGCCAGAGCGTCGTGGCGCTCCGGTGAAGTCTTACAACCGCATATCCGATAAACCTATCAGGATTCACAGCGGGATCAAAGAGCCTGATGTGGTGGTGGTCATTGATCCAACTCTGCTGAATACGAAAGCCGTTATAGAAGGATTGAAACCCGGGAACAAATTCCTTGCGAACAGCCCTCTCTCCCCTGAGAAGTTGAAGGAGAAATTCCCTCAACTCGAGCCCTTTGAGGTTCATACAGTGGATGCCACAAAGATCTCACTGGAAATACTTGGGCGCAACATCCCGAACACGCCGATGCTTGGTGCTCTCATCAAAGTCCTACCACTTCTGCCTTTCGATGAATTCCTGAAAGCTGTCGAGGAAAGGCTCTCCCACAAGTTCAGCAGAGACATTGTGGAGAAAAACATCGAGGCCGTTAAGAGGGCCTATGAGGAGGTTGTGTAATGCCCGCACCAAAAGAAAGAAAATGGGACGAATTGAAGGGCTGGAAGGAACTCGCCGAGATATCTCCCGGTGCCATCGTGCCCGGCGTGCCAACATCTCCTGAATATCTCACAGGTGACTGGAGAACCGAAAGGCCGATATGGGATCCGGACAAATGCACCCACTGCCTCCTGTGCTGGGTCTATTGCCCTGAAGATGCCATCATGCTCAATATCTCAGAGGACGGTAAAACAGTTAAGATGATCGGAATCGACTACGACTACTGCAAAGGATGTGGCATCTGTGTCCGCGCATGTCCTCCCAAAATCCATGCCCTTGAAATGGCACCGGAGGAGGTGTAACCATGGCAAAGAGAAAGACCACAAGGATGGCTTTGACCGGAAACGAGGCAATGGCATTCGCCATGAAACAGATCAACCCGGATGTCGTCGCTGCTTACCCAATAACCCCGGCAACACAGATTGTCCAGCTTTTCTCTAAATACGTTGCTGACGGAGAGGTAGACACCGAGTTTGTTCCGGTAGAGTCCGAGCATTCCGCCATGTCGGCGTGCGTAGGTGCCTCCGCCGCTGGGGCACGTGTGATGACTGGCACTGCATCCCAGGGACTCGCACTGATGCATGAGATACTTTACATAGCGAGTGCTCTCAGGCTGCCGATAACAATGTGCGTTGTCAACCGCGCACTCTCGGCCCCCATCAACATCCACTGCGACCATTCTGACACAATGGGTTCCCGTGATTCCGGCTGGATTCAGATCTATACCGAGAACGTTCAGGAGGCCTATGCGTCCACAATCGTCGGCGTGAAAACGGCGGAGAAAGCAAATCTGCCGGTCATGGTAACAACCGACGGCTTTGTCCTTTCCCATGGTATGGAAGCTCTGGACGTCTTCGATGACGAGGACGTTCGTGCG
>JAMOPK010000345.1 GCA_027064565.1 Caldifarciminota bacterium
GCAGCTCGCCCTGACCGATGGCAAGGTTGAGCACATTGCCCGGGCCATATCCGCGCGGGCCGTAAGTTTTGCGATACCAGTCTATTGTCGGGATGAATCCGTGACATTCGCCCGGCAGGTCTATGCCGACCGGTTTGTCCATCCCGAGCTTATGAGCCTCTTTCAGGAACCTCTCAAGCCCAACCGCTATGCCCAGCTGATAGAAATAGACGTCGCACGAGTGCTGGATGGCATGGGGAAGGTCAAGGCTCCCGTGCCCCGACGGCTTCCAGCATCCCCACACCCTTCGCCCATATCGAAATGAGCCGTGACACGGCCTGAAACGCGTGCTCGAATCGACCGCCCCCACGTCCAGAGCTATCGCGGCTGAGGCGATCTTGAATATGGAACCCGGAGGATACGCCCCACAGATCACCCTGTTGAGGATGGGCTTATCCGGAGCGTTCAACAACCTGTTCCATTCCGAAACAGTGAGGCCGTAAGACATCCTGTTGGGGTCAAAACCGGGTTTGGAGTAGGAAGCGAGCACCTCACCGGTCTTGGCGTTCAGGACAATGCAGGCGCCCCTATCGTATTTGCTGAAAAGCGAATCGATGACCCTTTCAAGCTCCAGATCGATGGCAAGCGTTATGTCATGCCCCTTCGTCGGGTCGATTCTGGGCCTCGGATCCGCCTCCACGATCCGTCCCCTCACATCAACCGCAAAGAACCTGAATCCATCTTTTCCCCTGAGGTATTTCTCATACTGTTTTTCGATTCCGAACTTGCCGACGTAATCACCCAGCGAATAGCCCCGTTTCTCGATGTCCTCTTTTGTGGCCTCCCCGACGTAGCCCACAACATGGGATATCGCCCTTGCGAGCACCGAGTCCCGTATGTAAACCCTCCGTGGGAACGAGCTGACAACCACCCACGGGAACCTCTCTATTTCCTCCTCCAGCAATACCGCCTTCTCAAATGGGATGTTGTCCACAAGGGGGATGTAGCCGGGTCCTCGTGAAAGCCTGCCCGTGTCGATCTTTATGTCAAGGAAGTTTGAGAGGCTCTCCACCATCGCAGGTGTGATTTTCTCGGAGATCACCGAAAGCCTGAAGGCAGGCACCCATGATGCAATGGTCTTCCCATTCCTGTCAAATATGCGCCCCCTTATGTGCGGGATGCGCAAGGCCTTGATGTAGTTCGATTCCGCACGCCTGACGTATTCCGGGTGATCGATGAGCTGGATCTTCACCAGCCTCGCAAAGAGAAGGGCGAAGCTGAACACTATGATGCCTATGGTTACCTTCAGTCGAATCATTTTTTGCGGAAGATCACATCAAGCAATAACACCAAAAACGCCGAGGTAAAAGAGGCGAATGCCAAGACAGGCCATTTTAGCTGGACGCCGTGCACGTGATAGAGCAACAGTCTGTAGGCGAACACGCTCAGCAATGCGTAGATGAAGATCATTATTTTGATGTTCATATTGACGAAAACCCTGAGCCAAGATGTCGCATAGGCGTAAGTTACGAACACGAAAGGGCTTATCCAGATGGAAGCCGGATCCATCCCGTCCCTGAGGATGCCGAAGGCGAAGGCGGCGAGCATCCCGGTCAGGATGTCCGACCGCAGGAACAGAAACAGGAGTATCGTCAGGGTCAGATCCGGGAAAGAAGGTTGCCACAATCTGGCTTCAAAGACTGACGTGATAAAAGCCAGGACGATTAGCACAAACTCTACCATTTTTTCACCACCCAGAATGCCGCTGTGCCGGCGAAATTGAACACCGGTTTGACTTTTATGGACATGAACATGCTGGAAGTGTCGGAAGTATCCACGTTTTCAACCACTGCTACAGGTAGGCCGGACGGATAAATCCTGCCCAACCCGGATGTCACAAGCGAATCACCAACTGCTATGTCAGAGCCGTGTGGCACATATTCGAGGGTCATCTCGCCACCGTGGACTACACCGAGAACTCCGCTGCGGGTATCGATCACCCCAACGCGCAGGTCTCTGTGGTAGATGCTCATAAAGGTCGAGGCGTAAGGCCTGACACTGATGATTTTCCCAGCGAGGCCTTCTGCTGTCAAAACGGGATCTTCTTTTTGAATTCCATGAAATGCTCCCTTGTCCAAAACGATATGGGTGGGCACGCCCAGGGGGTGAAAGGCGACCGCAACCGCCGACACGCAGGACGCGGAATCACGCCACGCAGGTGAATCGAGCCATCGGGAAATCAGGCTATCTCTGAAAACCCTGTGAAGCTGGTTCCTTAGCCTGATGTTTTGGAGTTCCAGTCTGTTGTTCTCCTCCTTCAGCCTGCTCATCTCCTGTGCGGTGGCCACGACCCTGACGACGGGCACATAAACTGTGTCGATCAGGAAGGAACTTATCCAGTGGCGCACAGCAGGGACAGTCCCTATGATGGCCGATAGAAACGCAAAGAACAAATACAGCCTGATATCTCGACTCATTTGCCTCTTCGAGGTGTGGGTTTGAGGAGCACCTTATGATAGGTCTCAAGGTCTTCCAGTATCCTGCCAGCGCCGAGTGCCACGCATTCCTGAGGGTTATCAACGACTTTGACCGGCAGATTGGTCTCTTCCATGATCATTGCGTCCAGTCCCCGCAAAAGTGCGCCGCCTCCGGAAAGATAAATCCCGCGGTCGATGATGTCGGATGCGAGTTCCGGCGGGGTGCGTTCCAGTGCCTTCTTCACCGCCTCGATGATCTGAAGCACCGGCTCACGAAGCGCCTCTCTGACCTCGCTTGAGCTCAATTCGATGGTTTTCGGGCGACCGGCAAGGTCTATGCCCCTGATCTCCATTTTGCGCTCCTCAGCCTGAGGAAAAACGTTGCCTATCTCGATTTTTATCCTTTCTGCCGTTTGCTCACCGATGATGAGCCCGTATTTCTTTTTGATGTAATTGACAATGGCTTCGTCCATCTCGTCGCCGGCTATGCGAATGGAGGTGTTGGCAACGATTCCGGACAGCGCAATGACGGCGATTTCCGTGGTTCCGCCACCGATGTCCACGATCATATTGCCGGTGGGTTTGTCGATGGGCAGGCCTATGCCGACTGCAGCAGCCACAGGTTCGGCCACCAGGAGGACTTCCCTTGCCCCGGCACTCTCGGCGGAATCCACGACAGCACGTTTCTCGACCTCAGTTATGCCTGATGGCACGGCGACCAGAACCTTCGGGCGCACAATGAGGCTCTTTTTGAGGACACGGCGCAGAAATTCGTAAAGCATCTCCTGAGTCAGCTCGAAATCGGCGATGACCCCGTCCTTCATCGGGCGTTTGGCGATTATCCCGCGGGGTGTCTTGCCCAACATCTCCTTGGCTTCTGCGCCAACGGCTAACGGCTCGCCCGTCCTTTCGTCCACTGCCACCACGGATGGCTCTCTCAACACGATCCCCTCGCCTTTCACGTAAATCAGGGTCTGGGCGGTGCCAAGGTCAACTGCTACTTCGCTGCCCCAGAATCCACCTATAAGCTTCAATAACCACCGTTTCATTTATCAAGTTCCTCCTTGAGTTTGTATAAAAATTCAAGTGCTTCACGGGGCGTCATGGAATCCGGATCGATCCGCTTCAATTTCTCCCTCAACGGGTCCGGGGGTCGGAAAAGCATTAGTTGTTCGCCTGAAACCCGGCCCCTGCGGACGGCCCGGATCGATCCGCCACGACTCTCCATCTGTTTCAAAACCTCGTTTGCACGTTTGATGACTTCCTGAGGCAGCCCGGCAAGCCTGGCGACAAAGACGCCGTAACTCCTGTCTGTCTCTCCCGGAACCACTTTCCTCAGGAAGATTATTTCATCCTTCCATTCCTTAACCGCGACAGTCATGTTTTTCACGCCATGAAGCTTTCTGCCCAATTCGGCAAGTTCATGATAATGAGTTGCAAATAGTGCTTTAGATTTTAACTTCTCAGCGATATATTCCACAACCGCCCACGCAATAGCCATTCCATCGTAAGTGGATGTTCCTCTGCCCACCTCGTCAAGGATTATCAGGCTTCTGGGCGTTGCATTGTGCAGGATTTCGGCGGTTTCCACCATCTCGGCCATGAAGGTTGATACGCCCCGCGCAAGGTCATCCGAAGCCCCAATTCGGGTGAAAATGCGGTCAACAAGCCCTATCCTTGCGCTTTTTGCCGGGACAAAGCTGCCCATCTGTGCCATTATCACGATCAAGGCCGTCTGGCGCAGATATGTCGATTTGCCCGACATGTTCGGGCCGGTTATGATGAAAACCCGGTTCTCATCGTCGTCCATGTGGATGTCGTTGGGGATGAAAGGCTCCGTTGACATAACCTCCACAACGGGATGGCGGCCATCCACCACGTCGATGATCCCGCTCTCCTCGACCGTCGGCCTGACATATCGGTTATTGCGGGCAACTTCAGCAAGCGAGAGGTCAAGGTCAAGCTCGGCGACAATTTCGGCCGCCTTTTTGATGTCATCCGCCCGTTCAAACACCCTCTGCCTGAGCCTCTCGATGTGCTCCTTTTCGAGTCGGATCATCCGCTCCTCGGCGCCCAGTATCCTGTCCTCAAGCTGTTTCAACTCATCGGTTATGTATCGCTCGGCGTTTTTGAGCGTCTGCTTTCTCACGTAGTGCGGCGGAACCCTGTTCGCGTAGGCGCGTGAGACCTCGATGTAGTAGCCGAACACATTGTTGTAGCCAATCCTGAGGGTGGGGATGCCTGTTTTCGTCTTCTCCCGTGCCTCAAGCTCCATGAGTTTTTCTTTGCCGTGCTGGGCGAGGTCGCGCAGTTCGTCCAGCGCTGGATCGACGCCGTCCCTTATAACCCCGCCCTCGTTCGCTGTTGGAGGCGGGTTGTCCACGATTGTTGATGTTATCTCCTCCGCAAGGTCAGATAGGTCAGGCAATTGCTCTACCAGTTCGCTCAGGAAATCGATCCCCTGAAGCGCCTGTCTGAGTTCCGGCAGTTTCTGGAGCGATTGGCCGAGTTTAAAGAGCTCCCTCGGCCCGCCTTTTCTTGCCGACAGCCTCGATGCAAGCCGTTCGATGTCGGCAATGTTGCGCAGGATCGTCCCGACCTTCGCTGAAAGCGATGGATCATCGAAAAATGCCGCCACGCGGCTCTGACGCTCCAGAATCGGTTTCAGTTCAAGGAAAGGCGAAAGGACAGCTTCCCTCAGGCGACGGGCGCCCATCGGCGTCTTCGTTCGGTCAAGCACATCGACGAACGGCATCCCCTCGTCGGGATGGATCGTCTCGATGAGCTCGAGGTTCTTCACCGTCCGGGTGTCCAGAAACATGAAGTTTTCCAGCCTGTGGACACGCATCCCGCGTATGTGCTCGATCATCCCCGGTTTCTTCGCCCTGAGGTAGGAGATAAGCGCCCTCGCCGCCCTTACGGCGAGGTTCATGTCCTTAACGCCGAATCCCTCCAGCGTGGAGACGCCGAGAAACCGTTTGACCTCCATCTCGGCATCGGTGGGCGAGTATTCGATGGGGTCGAGTTCGGTCGTAATCCATCTGTCCTCAAGCTCAACTCCTTCAGGGATAAGGAGTTCGGCTATTCCCAATTTCTTCAACTCGTCTATCACCCGCTCGAAAGCATCTTCCATAAGGAAAAAATCGCCGGTTGTGAGTTCGGCGACAGCAGCGCCTGCCCTGCCAGAGTCGTCCGGAATGAGAGAAGCGATGTAGTTGAATTTTTTGTCCTCCAGGAGACTCGGTGAAAAGACCGTGCCCGGTGTGATGACCTCCACCACCTCCCGCCTCATGATGCCCTTGCCCGGCTCACCGATCTGCTCGCAAATGGCCACCCTGTAACCGGCCTTCAACAGCTTCGAGATGTAGCTTTCGGCTGCTTTGACGGGGATGCCAGCAAGCGGCACACGAATCCCTTTGCCGACCGGTTTCGATGTCAGGACAATCCCGAGAACCTTCGATGTGATCTTTGCGTCTTCGAGGAAAGTCTCGTAGAAATCGCCAATCCGAAAAAGCAAAATCTCATCCGGATATCTCGATTTGATTTCTTTGTATTGTTTCAGGATCGGGGTCTCTTTAGCCATTTCTCATCACCGGAGTGAAAATTTGCGGAAAGTTTAAGAGTTGATTGAGTTTGGGTCAAGCAAACAGACAGATGCCCTTCAGAGGACACGAAATATAAGGCCCGTCACGTGTCATGATAATCCCAGACTCGATTGGCGAGCAGTTTTACACTTTTTGCTTGCTTTTTTTGAACAATCTGGTTTATATTTTCCACCGTAAGATCAAACTCCTTATCAACCAATTTGATACCCCCTCCTTCCGCGAATTACAAGTGGAAGGGGGGTATGTAATTTTTACAAGCCAATAATGTATTGTGTCGGGACATTCGGAAGCTTGACAAAAGCGGAAGTTACCACTTTAATTTATATGCCCATAGCTTCCTCCCCACCGCGTCGTGCCGGGCGGCTAACACCGCCCGGTTCTGTTTTATAATATCGCTATGAAAACCTCCGTCTCCATCAGATTCGCATCTGTCGGGGCCATTAGCACGCTGCTACAGGTCCTGCTGATCAGAAATCTCCTGCAGGTCTCTCAGGGGAACGAACTTGTCCTCGGACTCCTCCTCGGGATCTACATCATGGCCTCAGGTGCTGGCTCACTTCTATCCCCTCATTTTTCGGAAACACACCTCCCGTCAATCCTCCTCCTGCTGAGCGTCCTTCCACCAGCAACCGCATTTCTGAGCCTGATACCGTGCCGGGTCATGGGGCTGATGAGCGGTCAGACCCTGAACCTCTGGCAGATACTCGTCATCTCTATGGCAACACTGGGGATAGACGGCTTCGTCCTCGGCATCGCCTACGGGATACTGTTCGAGGTTCTGCGTTCAAAACTCGGCGAGATCTCAAAGGGGTATTTCTGGGAGGCTGTGGGAAGCGGGCTTGCCGGAGTGCTTTTCACATTTTTACTTGCGACACGGCTTTATTCCATCCAGATAGCCGCCCTTCTATCGGTTCTGGCGCTCCTGATACCGGTCGGGATGAGGGGCAGGCGCCGCGGCGTTCTTTCGGTGGGCATCCTGTTAGCCGTTCTGGCGATGTTCGCAGCGGGCGGGAAAATCGAGCACAGAGCCGCTCAGATGGAGCTTCCCGGCTATCTGGTCAGGAAAGTCGCCAATTCGAGATACGGCAAGATCATCGTTGCCGAGCGCG
>JAMOPK010000346.1 GCA_027064565.1 Caldifarciminota bacterium
CTCGGTTGGTTGACCGTTATCGCCGTAATTGTCGCTGCCCGGAACGCCGTCCCATTCAAAAACCCATAGGCCAACGTGCTCAGGGAGGGTGTCGCCGGAATTACCGGTCATTGCAACGATTATTTCGCCTTTGTCATCGCCATCGAGGTCCCCAACCGTCACGCTCCTCGCGGACTGAGAGGTGGGATTGCCTGTGCCTCCCGGAAAACACCACACTTCCTGAACGGAATCGTTGCCTACAACCTCAAAAACGTGGATGCGTCCGCCATCTTTGTAGTCGCTCATGATGATTTCGGGCATTCCGTCATGATCAAGGTCACTTCCAACATGCATGTCGCGAACAAACTGGTTGAAGGTAGAATCTGCTGCGAGGTGGTCGTTCGGGCCATCTGTGGCCACCTGTCTCCAATGGCTTTGCTGCGCTGCAAGCGCAACTACACTGACGAGTATCGCTACAACTAACTTCCTCATAACATAACCTCCTTTTTCAGGCTACATGATATGCTATGGAGAAGATTTGATGTTTTCAAACGTGAATCTAAGTCATTAAACCTTAGAATCTTATGATGAAATAAGGCGGTTGGATAAAATATCACCCCTAACACCTGAGGGAACCCTTGTTTATAAATGGCACCATTTCATATTGGTTCGATTGGACTTACAACACGGGACAGGTTCCCTGAACAATTTCCGCAACGTTATTTGATGTAAGATATGTGAAAAATGCCCTGAATGTAAACGATATAGGCTGCTATTAAAAGGATTCCAGCTTCTCTGGTTATCTCCTTATCTGAAACCATAAAGATAAACATTAGAGAAAGGAGAAAAAGATAGAAAAAATCGAAATAGATATTGGCCATGCTCACAGGGATTGGGGCAGCAAGTGAGGCCACTCCGATCACGCCTATGATGTTAATGATATTCGAGCCTATAACATTACCAACAGCTATGCCACGTCGCCTTCTAATGACTGCTACAATAGAGGTCAGGAATTCGGGCAACCCAGTGCCCGCGGCTATCGCAGAGGCACCGATGAACCACTCCTTGATTCCGAATGCCCTTGCGATGCTGTTTCCGCTGTCCACAGCTAACTTGGAACCTGCGAAAAGCAAGATTCCACCTGCTATGACCATCAAAACAGCTTTCAGTTTGGATGTGGGAAGGTAGTTATCTCGTTCCGCAAGGTGTTCTTCACGTTCCTGCATTAGAAACCACAGATAACTGATGAAGACCAGAGTTAATAAAAGCCCGTCCAACCTTCCGAGCGTCCCATCGAAAGCGAGTCCAAAAAGGAGGAGCAGAGAGGCAATGAGCATGGGAGCGTCTTTCTGGAAAAGGTTTCTCGTCAGATGTATCGGCTGGATTATGGCTGATGCTCCCATCACGAAGGCGATGTTGAATATGTTGGAACCTATCACGTTAGAGACCGAAATCTGCGGATGCCCGGTTATGGATGCATAAGTGGAAGTGATGAACTCCGGCAGACTTGTCCCAATGGCCACGACAGTTGCCCCAACCGCATATTCGGAGATATTGAAATATCGTGATATTCCTGACGCCCCTTTGACGAACAGCTCTGCCCCCAGCACAAGTAACGCTATGCCGGCGATGAGTCCCACAATGCTGAGTATCATTCTCCCCTCCTGTAGTCCACTAGTTTATAGACTTCCGTGCCTTCTTCTATCGTGACAGGCCCGACATCGGGCGCAAAGAACAGTATCAAGGTATCAAGCGAATCCCTGTCGTTAACCCGAAATTCCTCGCTGATCTCGACTTTGTAAACGTTTTCCATCTCGCCATAAGGGGTCAAGAGGTTTCCCTGAAGTGAAACTGTGCCTTTTAATTTGTGGCGGTAGTTGTAAGTTATGCCCCGGAACGTCACCGTGTCCGCGTAAGTGTCTTCCCAGCTGTTGCCATCAACTAACGGCATCTGAAGGAATATTCGGAATCCATCCTCAAGCACCAGCTCGTCCCCAGCAGGGTAGATGCTGAATCTGTAATGTCGCAGGACATTGCCGTTCTGTTTGAAGAGTTCCCATGTCTCGCCCCTGAAATCCATGACGAAAACGGTGTCATCCCCGATCTCATAGTAATCCGTGACCTGAAGCGACACCGTATCTGAATCGGAAGGAGTCACATAGAACCATGACGACAAAAGGGTAAGAGGAAAATAATCGCTGTTTGCCCGAAAAACCACATCAGCAGGATCCATGCATCCTGTGATTGAAAAAGCGGATATTACTGCCGAAATCAGAGCGATCTTTATTTTTTTCATGAGGCACATATTATTTTCCCTGAGCCATTGGTTGACAACCCTGTTAAGACAAAAGATAATAAGTCACCATGTCAGGGGACTTCGAAATCGGGCTGTTCTCAGAATTCGTGGAGGGGTGTCAGAAAGCTTTCTCTAAGACCTTGAAGGTTAGTGATATTGAGAAAGCCTTTCTGAACTTCATGGAAAGCTTTGGCCTTCCCAGAGGAGCTTTGTTGATATACTGTCCGATTTCCAGAACCTGTTTCCATTTTTTTTATGATTCCGTCTTTACCTCTCGCAGATATACCAATTCCGATGAAAATGAATGCTTCCAGCCTGTAGAGAGAGCCACATCCGAGGATGGAAATTTTGTCGAGAAAATTGTTTTTGAGGATAAGACTATCGGTTACATATACCTGCACGACATCAAATCTGATGAACTGCCTGAAAAAGTAAAAATAGGCCTTTTGTGTTTACGAAATCTCATAATCTTTTACATGTTCCAGCGTAAGTATAGAGAAATGCGACTGAAATATTCCCTTGCGCTCCAGGGACCATCGCGAACTTTGAGCCAGATTTCTAAAATGATGCACGACCTGAAGACCCCGCTTGCCACGATCATGGCCGCTGCCGATCTGATCATTTCCGCGATGCTTGGGCCTTTGAACGAATCCCAGAAGAAATATCTCCAGATGATAAAAGACAGCAGCAGTCAATTGAGCATAATGCTGGACGATCTCATGGATATGGCCAGGTTGAGGCTTTCTTCTATTGAGTTGAGGATGGCCACATTTTCGATAAAGGAGACTGTTGAGGAGGTAGTTAAAGCCTTTGAGGGTCAGATACTCGATAAGAAGTTGCACATTAAGACGGCCTTTGCCGGGAATGAATATGTGGTGGCTGACCCACGCAGGATCAAGCAGGTCCTTTACAACATCATCTCAAATGCTATCAAATACACGCCGCCCGGCGGTTCCATCATCATAAGGGCAGCGTCCGACGATGAAGGATTCAAAGTTGTGGTCGAAGACACAGGACCGGGGATACCCCATGAACTCATCGAGGAGTTGATGGACGAGTCGTCGAAAAGCGAGAATCTGCCCGCCGGGCTTTTCATCGTCAAAAGGCTTGTGGATTACCACGGCGGCCGGGTGGAAATTAAGGCCGAGGAAGGAAAAGGGACGAAATTCGCATTTTACATCCCATCCAAAAGGAAAAATTCGAGAGAAGTCTTTCAAGATGAGGTGCAATTAGATGAGGTCGATAAGATATGATGACATAGTTGCTGTCGTGAGGGATGCATGCATAAAGGCTAACCTCGAACTGCCGGACGATGTTTTTGCCGCCCTCAAGGAGAAATTGGAGGTTGAGCCTTCCGAGACAGGACGGGAGATCCTCAATCAGCTCATAGAGAACGCACGCATAGCCCGAAGCGATGGGATTCCTATCTGTCAGGATACCGGAACCGCTGTCGTATGGGTGGAATTGGGCCAGGATGTGAGGATCGAAGGCGGTTTTCTCATGGATGCGATAAATGAAGGCGTCAGAGAAGGTTATGTTGAAGGATACCTCCGTAAATCCATCGTCGCCGATCCGCTCAGACGGGTCAACACCGGGGACAACACTCCGGCCCACGTCCATGTGGAGCTGGTGCCGGGCGATTCCCTGAGACTCACGATTTTGCCGAAAGGCGGTGGAAGTGAGAACATGGGAAGCCTTGCGATGCTTACACCGGCCGAAGGCAGGGAAGGCGTCAAAAGGTTTGTGATCGAGAGCGTCGAAAGGGCGGGAGCAAACCCATGTCCACCGGGCATAATCGGGGTCGGAATTGGTTCTACCTTCGACGGCGTCGCCCTCCTTGCGAAAAAGGCGCTGCTTCGCCCGATCGGTCAACGGCATCCCGATCCCTTTTACGCTGAGTTTGAGATAGAGCTTCTTGAGGAGATCAACTCACTCGGAATCGGGCCTCAGGGCCTCGGCGGCCTGATAACGACCCTCGACGTGCACATCGAAGTGGCCCCGACCCACATCACCTCGCTCCCCGTGGCCGTGAACATCAACTGCCATGCCGCAAGACGGGTGACTATCGAGCTTTAGGACGACATCGAGGCTATCTGTTTTATGGAGTCTCATGATGATTCCAGGCTGAGCTTCAAAATGAAAGTTCCCTGCAATAAAATCATCGGGCTTTACTTTCCTTTGTGAAGCCACACCATAACAAATCCAAGGAGGATTTTGCTTATGTTCCGTGTAATAGCAATCCTGACAGTGGCTTTAACAGCCACCCTGAATGCTGGCCCGGCATGGGTCAGAATCTACGTCTCATCCCCACAGGACGTGCAACAACTCATCAAAAGCGGCATAGATGACATCACAGCGGTGAACTCCAAAGAGATGTATGTCGACGCCTATGTCCCACAGGATAAGCTCCAGATACTCGAAAGGTTCAATTACCTGACTCTCGATCCGGATGTGGCTGCATCCTTCGAGGCGATGGGCTTAAAGCGCGATTTTGGGCCTTACTACACCTACGAGGAGGCGGTTCAGGAACTCGATCGGCTCCATTCCCTGTATCCGAACGTTGTTTCTGAGAAATGGTCGATCGGTCAGTCGATCGAGGGCAGAGAGCTCTGGGTGATAAGGATTTCAGACAACCCCGAACAGGATGAAGACGAACCTGTCCTTTTCATCAACTCAGCGATACACGCAAGGGAGCCCGGCGGCGTCTCCACCGCTTTCGGATTCATCCACTATCTCATGAGGAACTACGGCGTTGACCCCAAGGTCACATGGCTCCTTGACAACCGGGAGTTCTACTATGAGCCTGTTGTCAATCCTGACGGTTACACCTACAATGAAGTGAGCGACGGCTGGTGGCGCAAAAATAAACGCGACAATAACAACAACGGGCGTTTTGACCCCGACTACGACGGCGTTGACCTGAACCGCAATTTCGGATACATGTGGGGCTACGACAACTATGGATCGAGTCCGGACCCATCCTCTCAGACCTATCGCGGCACAGGGCCGTTCTCAGAGCCGGAAACCGATTTCATGCGCCAGTTTGCAGACTCAATACAACCTGTTATAGCGGTCAACTACCACACTTATTCCAACCTGATAATCTACCCCTGGGGTTACATCGATGAGCCTACGCCCGACGAGGACCTTTTTGTCGCCATGGCGCAGATAATGAGTGCCCGTAACGGCTACGAATACGGCCGACCGGCGCAGCTCCTCTATCCGGTCAACGGCGAAGCCAACGACTGGTTCTACGGCGACACGATCCAGAAACCCAAATCCTTCAGTTTTGTCATCGAAGTGGGCGAGGAGTTCTGGCAGCCTGATACGAACGTAATCCTCGAACAGATCGAGGAAAACATTCCCCTGAACATGTTTGTCCTTGAGGCTGTTGGGCCGTATGTGGAAATAACGGCCTCCGACGTTTTTACTCCGGGGATGGGGTTTGAATTTCATCCCGGCGATACCATTTACATAACCAACATCCAGCTCGAAAACTACACTCCCGGTGGGATGGATTTCGACAATGTGACCGTTTCGTTCCACTCCACTGCGGCGGTGAGCGTGATTTCGGATTCCAGTTTTGAGGCCGGACACATCGGGCTCTTCCCTGATGGCTCTGCCACAATCGGCGACACGGTGATCGTTGTTCTTTCTGATACCCTTGACGACCACGACACGGTCTTTGTCCCGGTCAACATTTCGGCCACCTACAACGGCGAGGCTTTTGAGGAGGTCAATTCCATAAAAATCCTGCTTGGCGTATTCGCTCCAATCCCTGCGAGTCCGACAGGCCCTGACAATTACGGCTACTATGCCTACGAGAATCTGGACAATTATCCACATTCCCCTCAGTTTGAGTGGATTGAAGTGGCTCCGACAGCGGGCGGGCCGGGGACATCGATTCCCCTCGGTGATGACGCGACCCAATATGTGGATCTGCCCTTCACTTTCCGGTTTTATGGCCAGTCTTACAATGGAATTTCGATATGCTCAAACGGATGGCTGGCTTTCGGCCAGACGAATAGCACCTCTTACGGTAATGATCCAATACCATCTACTGATTCCCCGAACAACATCGTTGCCGCATACTGGGATGACATGAATCCACGGGACGGCGGGCAGGTGGCCTATTACGCCGATACCGCCAATCACAGGTTCATTGTGGAATGGTATCAGGTCCCGCATTACTCCGGCGGTTCGCCTGAGACATTTGAGGTCATCCTCTACGATCCGGCGTATTATCCGACGCCGACTGGCGACGGCGAGATCGTGGTTCAGATGAACTCCAACCCCAGCCAGTCCGACTACACCATGGGTATCGAAAACGCATCCGGAACCGACGGCATTCAGATATTCTACGACAGCGACCTCAATCCCACTGTCCACACGATACAGAGCGGATTTGCTATCAAGTTCACGACTTACAACCCGCAGCAGGCCGTTCAGGAAGACCCCACGGAAGGCCTTGTTCCCATGCTGAGCCTTAACAGGAACGTCCTCTCCGGCAACAAACTGAACCTGACGATCACTCTGCCGAAAGCGTCCGATGTTTCGATAGCGATTTATGACGCCTCAGGCAAGCAGGTGGCATATCTTGCCCCCGGACGGGTGGATGCCGGCAAACACACCTTCAGCCTCAACACCGGTTCACTGAGAGCTGGCATCTATTTCGCCTACGTGAAGGCCAGGAACCGTTCGATAAGCAGGAAATTCGCCGTGATCAGGTAAACCAATCATCGACATCCGGAAATAATCGAGGCGGGGCGTCAGCCCCGCCTTTCGTTTTTGTGCCTCTCATCTTTCGGGGAATCCTGAGATAAGCGTTCAGGAGAGGTATCCTTTTACTCCATGTCCCATCTCTCTGTGTTCACCGTGTCCCT
>JAMOPK010000347.1 GCA_027064565.1 Caldifarciminota bacterium
CATTACTACCTTTACGATCGGGAAAGCAAGGATGCCGAGCTGCTTTTCGTTGCCAGACCTGAACTTGAGAAATATCCGCTCGCTGAGATGAAACCGATAACCTATGTTGCGCGTGATGGGTTGAAAATTCACGGTTACCTCACGCTGCCTGTGGGCGTTGAGCCGAAAAATCTGCCGGTCGTTGTGCTTGTCCATGGCGGGCCGTGGGCGCGCGATGTCTGGAGATACAATCCGATCGTTCAATGGCTTGCCAACCGCGGCTATGCCGTGCTCCAGATAAATTTCCGGGGTTCGGCCGGCTACGGCAAAAATTTCATAAATGCCGGTCAACGTGAGTGGGGCGGCAAAATGCAGGACGACATTACCGACGGCGTCCGATGGCTGATAGAGCAGGGCATCGCTGATCCGAACAGGATTGCGATAATGGGCGGCTCCTATGGCGGATATGCCACCCTCGTGGGCGTGGCGTTTACCCCTGAACTTTATCGTTGCGGCGTCGATATCGTTGGGCCTTCCAACCTGATCACGTTGCTCAAATCCATTCCACCTTACTGGAAACCACTACTCAACATGTTCTACAGGCACATCGGGCATCCGGAGAAGGACGAGGAATTTTTGAAATCACGCTCGCCGCTCTTTAGCGCGGATAAGATCAAAGCGCCGCTTCTCATTGGGCAGGGCAAAAACGACCCACGTGTCAAGCGGACTGAGAGCCTGCAGATAGTCGAGGCCCTCAAAAAGCGCGGCATCCCCGTTGAATATGTCGAGTATCCTGATGAAGGACACGGCTTTATGAAAGCGGAAAACCGTCTCGATTTCTTCCGTAGAGCGGATAAGTTCCTTGCTAAGCACTTAGGCGGCAGGTGCGAATGAGCTGAAATCGGAAATTTACATCATCGCCTGGATTTGCCTGTGCACAGGATTAAATCGGGGTAATGTAAGACTAAGTTTTCCCATCTCTGGCTGGCAAGCGGATGTTCATCGATGAAAAGGGCGATTAAACTTTCCCAAAAGCCCTCTTTTATCCGGTGATTGAAGAATTTGTAAGCGCCACACACTGGAAGATTGGCCTTTTTTAGCAGACGTATCGCTTCAACATCGGCCTCTTTTTCCTGATTTATGTAAATCGTTTTATTGGTGAATATGCGAGAAAAGATTTTTGATAGCACGTAATTTATCGCACCGCCCCAAATTCCTCCGCCTAAAATCCCCAGGATGCCAGCGGCTGTGTCCACTATCGCCTTAATGGATTCCGTTACGGCTTTGACTACAAGATGATCTTTCAGGTGATGCGCTGTCTCATGGGCCAGAACGAAGTAGAGCTCATCTTTGTCCAGCTCATTAACTGCTTCAGGCGTTACGATTATCAGTTTATTGCCGTGTTCATCAAGCATGGCAAATGCGTTTATACCGTTTATTCCTTCGATCTTTTGTATTTTTACACGAATGCCGGCTCCCGGAGCCAATCTGTTGACGATCCTTTGCAACCGCGCTCTTTTGCTTCCGTAAGTCAGGAGCAAAATGACCAGAATCACTAAAACAATCCAGTGAAAGGACGCCCCCGAATAAATCAAAAAAGCGATGATCAAAAGAGAAATCATCCATGATAGAAAACCCATGATTTTACCTCCTGTATCGTCAAATTTTATTCCCGGCAAGTTCAGGGTAATGTTTTAAAAGGTTGTTAAGTCTATCCCCCGGTGATGGGTGTTCGTCGATCATCGAATAGAGCTCGTCCATAAACGATTCCTCTGTCTGCAATCTTCTGAAAAATCTGTAAGCGCCGGTCAGGGGAAAACCAGCTATTTTCAACAGTTCGATGGCCTTGATATCCGCTTCCATCTCCTCTTCCATAAGGATGGTTTTGTTCAGCAATATTTCCGATACGACATCTATTATTTGCAACCACCAGGGTGAGTCCGTTTTTCCGCGGAAAATTCGATCGAACCATGAGGGTTTCGGGCGGATCGCCTCCATGATAGCATTTTTAATCTGAAAAGTGAGAAATTTCACGTACAAATGGCCCAGTATGTGGTGGGCAACTTCGTGGGCGAGGACAAAATACAATTCATCTTCGCTTAAATGGCGCAGTAACCCTCTGGAAATCAGGATAAGTTCCCTGCCGTCTTCGTTGAGCAGAGAAAGTGCTTCGGGCTGCTCGTCATCCGATACAATGACCCTTATCGGATGAAACGTGAGTCTGTCAACGATGTTTTGCAGCCTCTCCTCCTCCGGATGTCTTTTACGGAACACTGCGTCTAAAATTCCCATTTTGACCTCCATCTATGGTGGATACCAAATCCACAAATAATCGAACGAGCATATTTTTAAACCTAACCCTTATATTTTCAATACAAAAAACTCCGATTGAAAAAATCAAAATTTTTAAAATTTTAGCACTTTGACGGCTGTGATGGTCATCTCACCTTTTCTTCTCCTCTGTCTTTTTCAATTCTGCATGGTCAATCAAACGTCACAGAGGGTTACAACATTGGGTAGCTCAGGCATCTCGCCCAATGGGCAAGCCAAATTCTCTTTGCAGAAAAGTTCGATTCGAACAACCCGACAAATTCGTTTTATTGCAATTCACATCGGTTTTTCATATCATAAAAGCGCCATGAGGGCTATTATTATGATGATTCGCACTTTTCTCAGAAAACTCAAATTCAAGCCCAATGAGTTCAGATTTAAATGTGCCCTGCCGAGGGATTTGAACATCGTCATATCCCTTTCAAGGGACCACAATCAACTCTCATTATCGATAAACGCCGTCCATTCGCTTATTGAGTTTTTCTCAGGTGAAAAATACCTGATAGGTCCAGATGAGGCCTATCCTCTGTTTTCCGAGTTCCTATTTAAGGACAGGGCGCAATTTATTTCCGACTCAGAATTAAAAAAACAGCCCTTTGACCTTATTCCAGAAGGCATCGGCCTGATATGGGATTTCACCCGTCCACCAACGATCCATAAAAATCTTCCCTTATACGTCACAGGGGCATCTTATCGGATATCAACTGACCCGGAAACCTATCCCTATTACAACATCATCCTAGCACCCAATCCGGAATCGGATGACATCTCCTATTTCGAGAAACAGTTGAGACTGCTGAACGTGCCGGTCAGGAAATTAAGACCAACGCTCAGGGACTTAGCCAAGAGGACAGCCTGGGACTACCTGATCTTCAAAGGCCATAGCGAGAAGCATATCCTCATTGTTCTTGACCTGCAGGATGAATCTCTTGTGGAATTCATAAAATCCGCCGCCAGAACGGCATTCCCGGTTGGTGTGACTTTTACGTCGCCCCGCAACACAGGAAACGGGATGATAGACCTCTCCCACCTCGGGCCTGAGGGCATCGTGGCCACCATGTCACTGGCAGACCTGTTCATCACCGATTACAGCATTTACCTCGGAATAGCCTCGATAATGAAAATCCCGATACTGCTTATGAACAGCCCGACAAAGCTGCCTCAATCGCTGAAACATCGGGTCTGGAACTCAGAGCAGGAAGTGGACGTTCTTATCGAATACCTCAAGGAACTTCTTGTCTGATATGTTGTTCAAAAAACGACCCACCACCATTCTGAGACCACTTGTGTTTCTGAAAGATCACCTGACGCTCGCTTTCACGGCCTTTTTATTCATGGTGTTCTCATCGCTTTTGAACGGGGTATCCATCAGCATGTTCTCTCCTTTGCTCCGCGTCCTGTTCGGCACCGGTGGCGGTGACGTCCTGCCCAATAGCTCCGGAAAGCTGAGGTGGCTGAACCAATTCCTTCAATCTTTCATCTTCTCAGTTGACCCCGTGACCGCCACAAAAAGGCTCTCTCTCCTGATCGTGGGAATTTACTTCGTCAAGTTCATCTTCACTTACGGCCAAAAAATAACTTCGGTAATGCTTCAGGAGAAAATTGTCCGGGACATCCGTATAAAGCTGTTCAACAAGCTGATGGAACTGCCTATCTCGTTTTTCCACAGCACCAGCGTGGGAGAGATCATCTCAAGGTTCATAAACGACGTTTCGCTCGTGCGTCAGGCCTTCGTGGATGGTTTTTTTGTCATAGTCTCTGAATCGCTGAACGCACTGGTCTATCTGATACTCGCCCTAATCGTAAGCTGGAAACTGACCCTTTTCGCCCTCGTTCTCGTCCCGACCTCCATGCTGCTCTTTACGGTGATAGGGAAAAAGCTAAGGAAACGGTCGACAAGGACTCAGGAACGGATGGGCGAGATCGGGAAACACCTGAATGAAGCGCTCAACGGCGTCAAAATCATCAAAATCTTTTCCGCAGAAGAATCGGAAAGAAAAAAGTTTATGCAGAAAGCTAAAAATTACTATCGGGCTGTTATGCGATTCGAGTATCTGAGTTCGCTTGGCCCGCCTCTGACCGAGCTTTTCACCGCTGTGATAGCATCGATCGTGTTGATTTACGGCGCAAGGCTGATCTTCATCGAACATTCCCTGACGCCCGACCGGTTTTTCGTGTTCCTTGCCGCTTCCCTGTCGATGATGAGGCCTCTGAAAAAGCTCTTTCAGGCCAACACTTTCATCCAGCATGGACTGGCAGCGTCCGAACGCATTTTCTCGATACTCGATAGGCCATCGGAATCGGAGACCCTGAAATACGGCAGGCGAAAGTTCGAGAAACTGCAGGACTCGATCAAATTCGTGGATGTCTGGTTCAGCTACAACGAGCGCAAGGAGGCGCTGAGAGGCGTCACCTTCGAGATTAAGAAAGGAGAAAATGTGGCGCTGGTAGGACCTTCCGGGGCGGGCAAATCGACCATAGCGGACATGCTCGCCGGGTTCTACCTGCCGCAACGGGGTCGGCTTTTGATCGACGGAATCGATATCCGGGAATACGACATAAAACAGTATCGGAGCAAAATCTCCGTTGTCCCACAGGAACCCTTCCTGTTCAGCGGAACGATTTACGAAAACATCGCCTATGCGAGGCCGGATGCAACGGAGGCCGAAGTTATCGAAGCCGCAAAGATAGCAGCAGCCCACGACTTCATCGTCAAACTTCCAAACGGCTACAACACCATTGTCGGAGAAAGGGGCGTCATGCTTTCGGGCGGCGAGAGACAGCGGATTGCGCTCGCAAGGGCCATCCTCCGCAACCCTGAGATATTGATCTTAGATGAGGCCACCTCGGCCCTCGACTCCGAATCGGAGGAACTCATCAGGCAGGCGCTCAAAAAGATCCTCAAGGGGCGCACCACACTCGCAATAGCGCACCGGCTGTCCACCATTTTAGAGGCCGACAAGATCGTTGTGATCGAGGATGGCAGGGTCAAGGACATCGGTAAACATGCCGAACTCATAGAAAGATGTGACTTGTATAGGAGGCTCTACGAACTTCAGTTCGAGCTTCCGGTCAACCGTGCAAAGTCCCAATCATCAAACTCCTGACCTATCAGAAGCTCGCTCCCCTGCTTTATCATAATTCAATCGATTCAAAAGGGAGGCCAGAATGAGCATAGAAAAGGAGATCAAGGAACTTGCAGCCCGATACAGGGACTACACGGCTGAGAACCTATCCGAGATAGTCAAAATCCCGTCTTTGAGCGGTCAGGAAGGGCCTGTGATCGAAAAATTGAAGGAACAGGCTCAGGAAGCGGGTTTCGACGAGGTCTGGATCGACGGACTCGGAAACCTGATCGGCAGGGTCGGAAACGGCCCCAGAAAACTGGCGATAGACGCCCACATCGACGTGGTGGACACAGGTGACCTCAGCCAGTGGAAATATCCGCCGTTTTCCGGCCTGATAAAGGATGGCATGGTGCATGGCCGCGGCTCGGTTGACCAGAAAGGCGGCGCAGCGTCCATGATAACCGCCGGGAGAATCCTGAAAGAACTTGGTTACGACGGGAAATTCACCGTCTATTTCACCTTCACCATAATGGAAGAGGACTGTGACGGAATGTGCTGGCTCTACATGATCGAGAAGGAAAAATTCGTCCCGGATTTCGTGGTTCTCACCGAGCCGACCAACCTCGGCGTTTACCGTGGCCACAGGGGCAGAATGGAAATAGAGATACACTTCAAGGGCAAATCCGCACATGCTTCGGCGCCTGAACGAGGCGACAACGCCATCCTGAAGGCGGCAAAGGCGGCGCTGGGGATAGCTGAACTGCACAAAAGGCTCAGGGTGGACGAATTCCTCGGCAAGGGGTCGGTCGCCCCGACGATCATCGAATCCCGCTCACCATCGCAGTGTGCTATTCCGGACTTCTGCATGCTCTACCTGGACAGGCGCCTCACATGGGGCGAGACCAAAGAAACCGCCATCGCCGAGGTGAGGGAAGTTGTGGGTGAGGAGCCTGAGATCATCGTGCCGATCTACCGCAGAGAGAGCTACAAAGGCACCGTCTTTGAGCAGGAAAAGTATTTCCCGACCTGGAAATTCCCTGAGGATCATCCGCTCGTCCGTTCGGGCGCAGAGGCCTACGAACGCCTTTTCGGCGAGAAGGCACGGATCGGCAAGTGGACCTTTTCCACCAACGGCGTCGCAATCGCCGGCAGACACGGGATACCGGCCATCGGATTCGGCCCCGGCAACGAAATCTACGCACATGCCCCCAACGAGGCGACACCAATCGACCATCTGGAGAAGGCATCGGCGTTCTACGCCATGCTCCCCTATGTCCTTGAAGAAAAAATCAAAGGGTGGTGATCCACAGAATGCATCAGGTTCTGACCATCCTGATTTTGACAACACAGCTGAGGTATCCGTTCAACGCCGGGTGCCTCAGCTTCCCCCACGATGAGGGCGCCCATTATGGCGACTCTGTGGTTACTGAATGGTGGTATAACAACATGCTGCTCCACACGGAGGACGGCGATTCCTTCGGGGTCATGCTGACCTTCTTCAGAAAACCCGCAACTGCGAGGGTGTTCAACATCACGACCCTCGGTCCAGGCGAATTCCTTTCGGGAGTTGATTTACTCGGACAGATGACAGCGGACACCGGTCACCTCGACATCACCTACACCGGCCTGACGGGCACGGTGGCGGATACCTTCAGGTGGACGTTTCCCTCCGACAGCATCGCTTTCTCTTACGTGGCGAAGGCAAACGATATGAACATCCCGGCCTCATGCTCCCTGCGGCTGAGGGCGGTGGAATATCCTTTTGCAATCGACAGCATC
>JAMOPK010000348.1 GCA_027064565.1 Caldifarciminota bacterium
AGACGAGCTTGCCATGAAATACGGCGCAAAGTGATGGGGAAGCCATCGAATCCATAACTCGGATAAAAAGGTGGACAACTATCGTTTGCCAGAAAAAAGAAGGGGGCAAACATGCCCCCCTTCAGTGTATCGAGATCACCTGATTTTCCTGAATGAGACCTCAATTTCCAGACCGAGAGCCAGGGCCAGTTTCACGAGGGTCTTTAGACTCATATTGGCGTTGCCGCTTAGAAGTTTCGACACGTAAGCGTCAGTCACGTTAAGTTTCCGGGCAAGCTCACGCTGGGTCATCCCCAACTCCTTCATTCGACGGTGAAATTCCTCTGTCAGAGTGTAAAGCAGACTTTCAAGCTGAAATTCCTCTGTGTGTCTGCTTTTTTCCAGTGCCTCACTAAACCAGTCACTTACCGATTTCAGGGGTTTATGATTGGTTGCAGTGATGTTTGTTATGGTTCTTGCCATTGCTATTACCCGCCCCCTGTTTGACATAAGTTACTGAGTTTTTTATACTACTGAGCCAACAGTTGACCCCTGAAAAAATCAAAGGAGGAGGAAAACAATGGCAGCTCGTTGTTACATTTGTGGCAAAGGTGTTCAATTTGGTAACAAAGTGAGCCATGCTCACAACCTGACCCGCAGAAAATGGAAACCCAATCTTCATAAAGTGACAATCATCGAAAACGGCAAAAAGAAAAGGGTGAAAGTGTGCACAAAATGCCTTCGCAAAATCGAGAAGGCCCTATGAGTTATAGCTGGGCGTTATGTCCAGATTTTTGAAGCTTTTAGCTGTCACTTCCTTTGTTCTTCTCATCTTTATCTTTCTCATCTACCTGAAAATCCGACATGAGGTGCCCCTGACCATACAAAAAGCGATAGGGGCACCTATTTCTTATGAAAAGTTCAACCTCGATCCCTTCAAAGGGCTTGAATTCGTGGGATTAACCTCATCAAACGGCCTCGGAGTGGACACTTTCAGGATACGCTACACACTATCAAGCCTCCTATCCAGAAACATAAGGGAAGTAACAGTTATCGGTTTCAGGGCAAACATTCAGAAAATGAGGTCAGGAAAACATGAGAAAAAAACTTCCCCACAAGCCGACACTTCAATCAAATTTATAGCTTCTATCGATAAACTCAACCTCATCCGCGGTGTCATTGAAGTGGACACATCGGGCAATTCCGTCGAGATAGACAGCGTGACCGGCACGTTTTCCGTGTGGAATATTGGAATTGACGGCACTTTCAGTTTCTCGATAAAAAAAGCAAATTGGGACGAGAAAACGATTCCAGAGATAAGCGGTCAGATGCACATCTCACGAGACGGCAGTTTTTCGCTCGTGGATTTCAAAGCAGATAGATACTCCATAAGGCAAATTTCGGGCAAGTTGATTAATGGAAATATCTGCCTCACCCTCTTAAAGGTCGATTTGGGTAAAATTCAGGTCGATTCCCTTGACCTTTCATTTGATTTTACTAAAAAAACGGGGTCGGTGTCATTCAGCAATGTTACGGCACCGAAAATCTTTGTCGATGTGGGATACTCCGACTTCACAGTTTTGCCACGGGGGGCGGTGAGCATCAAAGACGCCGGAATCGTCCTTACCGAACCGGTACAGGAAATTATCGAAATCCCTTTCGCACAATACACCACCGCGAACAAAGACATCTACGCGAGGGTTAGGGTGCGTGGGGACTACAACGGTGATGGGCTGATTCGAGGCACCCCTGACAGCCTCTGGATCGGAATGGCTCTTGACAGCATTTTCCAGCGAAATCGCTGGATACACAGCGTTTTTGTGTCCGCAAGCTGGCTCCGTCCCAACTATCTGCTTTTTCATGAGGTTTCCATCGAAGATTACAACCTCAAGGTGTTTTTTCAGGGCTCATACAACACTCAAAGCAAGTTACTTGTAGCATCCCTCCAGATAGACACCATGAACCTGTCCATTCTCACACCTCGTGTAAAAGGATGGCTCAAAGGCAATGGTAGAATTGCCCTCATAGGAAAACACTTACTTTCTTATCGGATAACTGCATGGTCCAAAAACATCCGCATTCCTGAGACGGCAGGGTTGAGGGATATCTTCGTCCACATTGACACCGACAGCCTGATTTTGAGAAGCCGATCTCTGAGTTTTAAAGGCACAGAATTTCAGGATATTACTCTGCTATCATCGATAAGCCAAGGTGATAACAAATGGACTTTCCTCTCCGGTATTGACGATTCCGGAGAGATAAAAATGATCGGGGAATGGCGTGCTGACCACAAAACCTTTTCCCTGATTTGCGATACCTTCAACTTTCGTTACAAAACCATTCGTAGGGAGGGGAAATTTCCGCTCTCGGTTTCCTATAGCCCGGATTCGCTTATCATTCAGCTTGATACCACTTCGATCTTAGAAGGCAGAACAGCGCTCCACATGGTTTACGAACCCTCTCTGAAATCCATAGAACTGGACTTTTTTGCCGAATCGCTTTCCCTTTTTGAACTCGATTCAACCGGGATAACACCGGTGGGGGGATACCTGTCCACTCAGGTTGAGATTACCAACACGCTTTCGAGGCCAAGATTGACTATAGAAGGGCAATTCGATTCTCTACATCTCACCCCGGACACATCAAAAGGTATCAACGGCTCAATTGTCGAGGCAATAAACGGGATGTCGCTGAGATTCAAGGCATCTTATGCCGATTCCATCCTGAATGTCAGATATGTCAACCTTGGGGATGGCAATGCCATCAAACTTACGGGCTATCTGCCAATAGTGTTTTCGATCGCCCCTCCAGAGTTCAAAATGCTTGAGAAACAGCTCTATCTGACGGTCAATACCGACAGCTTCGACCTTGCTCCCCTTAGGCCGTTTTTGAATAGCTTTATGCTCATAGGAAATGGTTATTTTCAGACACATGCAAGTGTTCAAGGCGATTTCAAACATCCAATAATGGAAGGTAAACTTCGGGCATTTGTGGAAAATGCCCTTTTGACCACGACCAACACGCCCATAAGGGACATGTTGTTTGATTCGGATTTGAGAGGCAATTCACTCGTCATTTCCAGAATAACTGCACGTTCTGGCGAACACGGGCGCATCGCCGGGAATGGCTATATCACATTCGGGGACAGTGTGTTCACTGATTTGAAATTTGAGCTTGACAGCGTGCCGCTGTATCCAAGACCAGAGATGATTTCCACAGGATCAGGTTCGCTGGAGATAAAGGGCAAAATACCGGAGATTTTCATAGGCGCGGATATGGAGCTTCATGAAGCATATATAAACATCCCGTTCGGTCGCGAGATGTTCAGCTCTAAACCCAAGCCATCCCCGATAAGGTTCAGGTTCCACCTTCATGGAGCAAGAAACATTTTCTTTTACAACCCCAACGTGGATATGGAACTTTCTATGGACGTAACAATCTCGAAAGAGGATGAAGTTAACGTCAACACAATGGGCGAATTTCAGGTGCTCAACGGAAAATTCTACTATCTCGACCGGACGTTTGACATCACCGAGGGATGGGTCAGGTTGACGGGTGGGCCTGAATTGAACCCTGAGATACATCTCAAAGCTGAAGGCATTGTCGCTGATACTGTTATCGTCAATCTGATCGTCACCGGCACCCTCAAACACCCTCAGATTGAGCTGACTTCCAGCCCTCCAATGGACAGGCTAGACATTATTTCGCTCATAGCGTTTGGGAAACCCATTGGGGAGCTGCAACTTGAGCAAGAGGACGTGGAACTGCTGCGGAAAAGGGCACTTTCATTTGCCGAGGGCATGATGTCGAGGGAAATTCGCAAGTTACTGGCATCTTATGGCATAGGGATTTCAGAGTTTATGGTGCAGGCTGACCCATGGAGCGGCCGATACACCAGTTTTACGGTGGGGGTTAGGCCGTCTCCTAACATGCTATTCAGATACAACTACGATCCGAGAGCTGTTGACCACTTCACTGTTCAAATAAAATACTTCCTCAGAAAGAACATCGCCATTTACGCCGAAAGAGAACGGAATGGTGAATTTGCGACAGGTTTTGAGTTAGAGTTCAGGTGGTAGGTTTTTCCTTCCCATCCTCAGGCATTTCCATCTCATGCCCACATTCAGGACATCTCAGGATGAGCTTGCTGTTTTTGCCCCGGCCCTTCCTCACCTTGACCATCAACGGATAGCCACATTTCGGGCATTTCACGCCCACCGGCTCGTTGAACAGGTAGAAATCGCATTCGGGATTGGAACAGGCATAATAAATCCTTCCGCGCTTGCTCTTGCGACGGATGATGTCAGAGCCGCACTTCGGGCATTTAACCCCTTCAACGACGTCAAAAATGGGACGTGTGTATTTGCATTCTGGATAGCCAGAACACGCAATAAACTTCCCATATCTTCCCCATCGAATGACAAGCGGCCTGCCGCAGACCGGGCACTTTTCATCAAGCACCTGAACGCTCTGCTGACGCATCTCCTGGATCTGGGACTCCACTTTCTCCAACTCTTTGCTGAACTTCTCATAGAATTCCCTGAGCAGGTCAAGTCGGGTCTTCTGCCCCTCCTCGATCTTGTCCAGCTCCTCCTCCATCCTTGCGGTGAAACCGATGTCAAACAGTTCAGGGAACCTCGGAATCAAGAGGTCGGCCACAAGGATGCCGAGGTCGGTCGGTTTGAGCGCCCTTCCTTCCTTAACCACATATTCCCTGTCGAGGAGGGTTGCGATTGTGGGGGCATAAGTTGATGGTCTGCCGATGCCTTTGGCCTCAAGCGCACGGATAAGACTTGCTTCGGTGTAACGTTTGGGCGGCTCGGTCTCCCGCTCCTCCAGCTCGACTTTAACGGGTTTCAACGTCTCGCCGGTTGAAAAATCTGGAAGTTTGACGTTTTGCGGTTTCCGTCCGTAAATCCGGTAGAACCCCTCGAAGACCAATTCCTTGCCCTCAGCCACAAGGGTCAATTCGCCGGACTGGAGTTTGACGTTCCTGACCTCCACTCTGGCATCAGCCATCTGGGAGGCCGTTGCCCTCCGCCAGATCAGGCTGTAAAGCCGCTGGAGGGGCTTTTCGATGGCAGAGACGCTTTCGGGCGTAACGGTGAAATCGGTGGGACGGATGGCCTCATGTGCGCCCTGAACCGCTGAGGATTTATCCTTGAACTTTCGGGGAGTTGGAGGTAAATACTCCTCGCCGAAAATCTCCCTGATGACCTCCCTCGCCTGATTGACGGCCTTGTCGGCCATCCTTACCGAATCCGTCCTCATGTAAGTTATCAACCCGGTCATTCCAACGCCGGGCAGCTCAACGCCTTCGTATAACTGCTGGGCTATTCGCATGGTCTGGCGGGAAGTGAAACCGAGTTCGTTGGACGCATCCTGCTGCATGGTGGAAGTCTTGAATGGCGGCGGGGGCGATACCGATTTGACGTTTTTCGAGTAGGCGACCACCCGAAACTCGCTTTTAGCCGCAAATTCCTTAAGTTTTTCGGCCTTTTCCCTGTCCTCGATGCGGTCAGGGAGCTGGGCCTTGAACCTGACGCCGTCCTTCTCGAAATAGACATAGAGTTTCCAGTATTTCTGGGGCTTAAACGCCTGAATTTCCTTTTCACGCTCCACAAGGAGGCGCAGTGCGACGGTCTGGACACGTCCTGCGGACAACCCTTTGCGCACGCTTTTCCAGAGCAGCGGGCTTATCTTGTAACCCACAAGCCTGTCGAGAACACGGCGGGCGATCTGAGCCTCAACCTTTTTCATGTCGATTTCCTGAGGCTCTTTGATGGCTTTTTTGACGGCATCTTTCGTGATCTCGTAAAAGAGCACCCTTTTGACGTTGTTCTGACCGGCCTTTTGAACCTCCTGAGCCACATGGTAGGCAATGGCTTCGCCCTCTCTGTCCGGGTCGCTTCCGATATAGACTTCGGAGGCACGGGCAGCCAATTTTTTTAGCTTTTTGATAATGTCGCTCTTGCCCTTGATGGTGATGTAATGGGGTTCAAAGCCGTGCTCTATGTCAACGCCCAACCTGCTTTTGGGCAGGTCCTTGATGTGGCCTTTGGACGCAACAACCTCAAAGCCCCGACCGAGGTATTTTTTGATGGTTTTGGCCTTTGTAGGAGACTCCACCACAAGCAGTTTCTTTGCAGTCCCTGCTGAAGTTTTTGCGGTGGAAGACGCTTTCTTTTTACGTTTTTGAGATTTTTTCTTTTCTGGCATAACTCAAACCAAGCAGAATCGCCCCATAAGATGGAGTATGTTCGGCCATCCCTATGTCGATATCCGGGCATTCCTTTCTGATAATGGACTCGAAATGTTCCCGATAGGTGCGATCTTTGAATATGCTGCCCGACAGCCTGAGCCTTTTCTGTCCTTTGATCCGGAGTCGTTTCAACAGGCTGACGGATACCACAGCGAGTCGTCTAGCGGCCTCAAGCACGATGTTTCGAGCGACTTCATCGCCGTTTTCGGCGGTCTGGATAACTGTAAGGGCGAACTCGGCGACGTTTTTCTGCGGTGAGCCTTCGTAGATTTTCGGGATTATGTCTTCCATCTGTCTTGCGTTGAAGCGCTTTAGGACAAGCTCTTTCAAGACAGTGGGTTCACCCCAACCTTCAGCTGCTGCAATGGCAGCTCTGAGTCCTGCCCGACCTATCCAGAACCCGCTGCCGTCATCCCCGATAACGTAACCGTATCCGCCGGCACGATACACCTTACCCTTCTCATTTTTTCCATAGACGATGGAGCCGGTTCCTGCGATGACGACCACACCGGGAAGACCGGATAAGGCGCCCCATAACGCTATTTCTGCGTCACTCCTGACTATGATGAGGTCAGCGAGTCCGTGAGATTTGAGGATGTGTTCCAAACTCCGCTGTTCTCTCGCTCGCCCCAGTCCAGCCCCACCGGCGACAAGCACATCGGCTCGCACAAGCCCATGATTGTGAAGGACATGCTCTACGACTTCGGAGAGACGGGCGGCAAGCATCTCTTCGCCGGCTATCTGCCGGTTAATGCCGTTGGTCCTGAAGGTCGAGACAACTCTCTCATTCTGAGAAAGAACTACTTCTATTTTAGATCCGCCTATATCAATTCCCAGTATCCACATAGAGACCCTTAGGTTAAGCGGTAAAACCGAATTCGTCAACAATACGA
>JAMOPK010000349.1 GCA_027064565.1 Caldifarciminota bacterium
TAACTCTTTGATAATCTGTATGTTGTGTTAGCCACCACAAAGTAATCGCCCAATAGCCGTGAAGGGAGAGAAAGGACAGGTGTTTGAAAGCTCTGACCAGTGAGTCCCCAATTCGACCTCTCTACCAACCAAAATTGCATTCATGAACACGATGGGACAATATCCCCAATTGTAGAAGGGATGCTTTCGGGCTCAGAAATTGCGCTTTTTGCCCTTGTTCTCTTTGAAGTTGTTGTCTTTGACTTTAACGGTGGTGCCGAAAAACTTATCGGTTATCTTGGCACCTTCCAGATAGATGAGATAGGGCGACGAATTCCTCGCGAACGTGTTTTTGACGATCCTGACCTCAGATTTGATGATGTAGATGCAGTAAGCGGCATTGTTGCGGAAAACGTTGCCTTCGATCCACGCTTTAGCCTTGTTGATCCAGATGACATGTCGATCGCCCTTATGCCCCCAGAAATCGTTGCCCTTGATGACCGCATCGCTTTTCTGATGGATGGAGATGCCATCGCCCTCGTTGTCGTGAATCTTGTTGCTCTCTATGCTGACCTCGGACTCCTGAACCATTATGGCGGAGAACTTGTCGGGATGCTTCCACAGGTCGTTGCCCTTGATTTTCGCCTTGCTGCCTTTGTGCACCCAGATGCCCACGTCCCGGTTGTTGTGTAGCCTGTTGTTCTCGATGGATGCCTGCGCCCCTTCCACCACTATTGAAGGATAATCGTTGTCCCATATCTCGTTCGATCTTATCTCGGCCTCGGCGTTCTGGATGAGATAGACACTGATGTCTTTGCTGCCGGAAATCTTATTGAGGTCTATCTTCCCTTTGCCGCCTTTCACGATGATGGCGGGGTGTTTCTGGGGATGGCCTTTGATGTCACAGCCCCGAACTTTGAACTCCGAGTTTTCAAACACGACTGCCGAACTGTTGCTGTCGTGAAACTTGCACTTTTCGACCGCTATTCTGGAATGATAGCATTTGATCGGCGGATTGTTGATGTAGTTGTAGAAATCGACTCCCCTGACAGTGACGTCGCTGCTCGACTGGATGTCTATGCCGATGCCGTGGTTATCGTAGATTTTGCCGAGTTCGATGACGACCTTTGCGCCTTTGATCTCGACCGCCGGCACTTCCTCCAGATGGCGCCAGATTTCGTTGCCTCGCATTGTGACGTCGCTGGACGGCATGATCTCGACACCGGTGCCTTTGTTGTCGTGGATCTTGTTGGCTTCCAGAAGTGCGCGGGCCTCCTGAATGGCAATGGCGGGCATTTTTTCGAGGTGACGCCACACCTCGTTGCCCTTCATGGCCAACTCACTGCCTTTGTAAACGATGATGCCAGTGCCTTTGTTGTCGTGGATCTTGTTGCCTTCGAGATAGGCTTTGGACTGGTGAACCCATATCGGGGGCGCCTCATGTCCCCAGAAATCGTTGCCTTTCAGGATGGCCTGAGTGTTGTGCTTGAGCATAACGCCGGAGGCAAGATTGTCGTAAACCTTGTTGTTTTCCATATTCAGCCTTGAGTCCACGGCCTGCACGGCCGCAACTTCATCCACCTTGTCGCTGTTATGGCTCCATATCTCGCTGTTTTTTATCTCCGCTTCGCTGTTAGTGTGCACAAAAATGCCGTTATTTGCATTGTTGTAGAGCTTTGATCCATCGATAGAAAGCTTCGATTCCTCGACGATTATGGCGTCGTCGGTGCAGCCCCATATCTCCACGTTGTTGAGGGTTACCTCGCTGTTGCTTTTGATGCGGTATGCGCCGCCCTGATTGTCCCTGACGCGATCGCCGGTGGCGCTGAGTCTGGATTCCTGAACGATGATGGCCGGAACGGTCGGCGGATGGTCGTAAAACTCGTTGTAGGACGATGTTACCTCGCTGTTTGTGAATATGGCCAGTGCACCCTGTTGATTCTCAAAAATGCGGTTGTTTTCAAGATGGGCCTTTGAGCCTGTGATGGAAATGGCGACGCCTTCGTGTGCCCAGATGGAACTGTTGACTACCTGCAATTCGCTGTTGCCAAGTGCGACGATGCCGGTTCCGCTGCTGTCGTGGAATGTGTTGTCCTCTATCCTGACCTCGCTTTTTACCGCTTTGACGCCAATGGCACAGTTCAAAAACGAATTCTGGTCGATGGTTATATCCGAACAGTTCTCAAGGTCAATGGCACCGAGCTCGCTGTTGCCTTCGATGGTGCCTCCTGCGATTTTCAGGTTTTTGATGGAGACCGAACTGACGCCCCTCCCGACGAAAACCGGGCCGTCGTAATTTTTGACGAAAACTTTGCCGTCACCGATGATTTTGATTCCGCTTTTCAGATTGATCTGTTCGACATAAACCCCGCCCTTGACCCAGATGGTGTAACCGGAATCCGCCCTTCTGACGGCATCGCTGATGTTATCAAAATCACCGCGCCCATCCTGTGACACGACGAACTCCTTTTTTTGCATCCGTGTGACACGTCTGAGTCCTTCTGCCGCCGCCTCGTTATTGGGGTCGATCCTCAAGACCTCCTTGTAAAGTTCTTTGGCGTTCTGGAAATCGCCGTCTTCTTCCAGAAGCTGGGCCTTTTCAAGCCTTTCCCTGACCTCTATGCGGCGAATGGCCTCCAGCGCATATTTGTTGCCGGGGTCCTTTTCAAGAACTGCCTGGTATTCCTTTTTGGCATCCTCGATCTCGCCCATCTCCTCGAAAATGGCGGCCGCACGCAGATGACCTGCAATCTCAGGGTCTTTGATGTCAGGAGGGATAGTGGATTCTGGCCGAGGCGCTGCCGTTTGCCTTTTTTCTTCCTGAAGGGACGAGATGATATGCTCCTTGAACTCTTCAACGCTTTGATACCTGTTGGCTGGATTGGGCTCAAGACATTTCCTGATGGCCTCCGAGAGCACTTTCGGGAGTTCATCCAGTCCCCGCAATATGGCCAGAGGCTGTGAACCGGTGGCCATTTCATAAAGGACGGCTCCAAGATGCCAGATTTCGGTTCGCTCGTCCATCTTCCCGTTTTTCTCCTCAGGGGCTTTTAGTCTATCCGGATACAGAAGGTCGCCGATCCCATAATCGACAAGTTTGACGTCGAGGTCACCGGATACGATCACAGTGTCGGATGTAAGTGCGCCGTGCAGGATGCCGTTGGAATGGCCATGGATCAGCCCTTCAGCTATTTTAACCCCGATTTTTATGATCATCCCCGCATCGAACTCACCGCCCTTTTCGAGAATCAGCCTGATGGGTTCACCTTCGGCATACTCGTAAATGATAAACTCGATGTCGCCATCCTGCTCTATATCAATCATTTTAAGAATAGAAGGGTGGTTAAGCATGAACACGCCACGCAGGCGGGATTTCAACTGTTCCCTGTTCTCCGGAGGCAATATCCTGAGGATAAGCGCCCTGTCCAATTTCCTGTCCTGAGCCTCGAAAAACAGGCCTTTCCACGGAAGCGGGGCTTTAACTTTAAAACGGCCGGAGAGTATTTTTCCGACCAGCTTCTCAACAAGGATGTCTTCTATCATGGCAGGTTTATGATACCGTCCTCGCTCAACCTGAGTCAAGTTGACGTTGAATAAAAGAGGATTACCCTTCGGGACGTTGACAGTCAATTTTTGTGAAAATATAATATGGCGCCATCTGAGAATATGTTAGCTTACTTAAACAACACCAAAAGCATCAAGGAGGTGTGATTTATGCTTGATGGAGACCGATGTCCCAGAATATGTGTCGGGCTCCTTTTTGTCGATAACTGGTGATGGGTCAAACAACAAAAAAGGAGGTAAGATGAAGTGAAAAAGGCATTGGGGACCCATGTGCTTGTGGAGATGTTTGGATGTGATCCGGCCACACTTAAAGATAAAGAGTTTGTAGGAAAAGTCCTCATAAGGTCCGCCGAAGAGGCGAACGCCCACATCGTGGCCACTTATTTCCATCAATTCCAGCCTTACGGAGTGTCGGGGGCCGTAATAATAGAAGAATCCCATTTCACCATCCACACCTGGCCTGAACATGGATTCGCTGCCGTCGATCTCTTCTATTGCAGCGATGATGTGGATGTTGAAAAAGCTATCGAGATCCTGGTCCAGGAATTCAGACCAGCCAGCATCACCACATTTGAAGTCAAGAGAGGGGTGCTCCCGGAATTGAACCTGCCCATGTTCAGTCCGGGTGAAGAAAAGGAAACAGTGGAGCTTGCCAATACTGCGCTGGCCAGCTAAAAGGAGAATTTGATGAAAGACGGCCTCTGGTTCTCTGAAAAATTCACCGACCACATTGAGTTCCTGTATGATGTGCGGCGGATAATCTACGACGGTCATACGGAGTTCCAGCATGTGACTATAGCCGACGTGATGGTTTACGGCAGGACGCTGTTCCTGGACGGGAAAATGCAATCTGCGGAGATAGACGAAGCGGTTTACCACGAGACCCTTGTCCATATCCCTATGCTTGCCCACCCTGATCCCCGAAAGGTGCTTATTCTTGGCGGCGGTGAAGGTGCTACCCTCAGGGAAGTGCTAAAACATAATACTGTTGAGCGCGCCGTTATGGTCGATATAGACGGCGAACTGGTGGAACTCTGTAAAAAGGAACTCCCACAGTGGTCAGATGGTGCTTTTGACGATCCGAGGAGCGAGGTCATCATCGGGGATGCACGGAAGTTCGTTGAGGAGACCGACGAGAAATTCGATGTTATCATCTCTGACCTCACCGAGCCGCTGGAGGAAGGGCCTTCCAGATTGCTGTTCACAAAAGAGTTCTACACTTCCGTCAGGGACAGGCTTTCCGACAACGGTGTGCTTGTGGTGCAATCTGGCAGCGCTGATATCTACTATCACGAGTTCTGGGTCGATCTTGTGACAACGCTGAGCGGGATATTCCCCACCGTCCGCCCATACCACACCTACGTCTTCTCTTTCAACCTCGATTGGGCATTCACACTGGCGCTGAAATCGGAGGATTTTGAGCTTCCTGAGCCGCCTGTCCTCGAACAGCTCCTGAAAGCACGAGGTGTCGAAAAGCTTAGGTTCTATACTCCGGAAATGCATCTGGCCATGTTTGCCCTCCCGCGTTACCTCAAGGACGACTTTGAGAAAGGCGGCAGGGTGCTCACCGACGAGGAACCGTTCATCTGGGACGCCTGAAACCGGTATCCGCACAATAGACATCATCGGGCCGACCGGATGGTCGGCCTTTTGTTTTTCTCGGTTTCCCATGGTTTATAATCAAAACCGAAACAGTCCAACAGGAGGTTCAATATGAAAAAACTTCCAATTTTGATGGTTTTGCTTGCTCTTGCACCTCTAAATGCTCGAAATTTGATACTCAACACGGGATTTAACGCAGGATTCAACGGCGGACCGGGATTTAACGTCTATTTCGAACTTGGAAATGTGGCCGAAGATTTTCCTTTCTCCATGAGGGTTGGAGTCGGGAGGTTTACCCGTGATCCTGGCAATGCCGACAGTGCAAGACGCATTTTCATCAACGATGCAAGAAACGGGACGCCCGAAGATCACGGTTACTTCTGGCAGTTCGATTTCGACCTCGTCTATCAGAAAAGAAAGTTCAAAATCTATTTCGGACCGAGATACGCAAGGTTTATCGGCAATTTCAAATTTGTCGGCGGCAACGAGGATTTCGACGTCAAAAGCGAACCGTGGGGAATCGGCGGCGGCATCGAGAGATATTATCGGATTAACCGCAATTTGAGCCTTTCGTTGGGGGGAGGAGTGAACTACTTTTTCAAATCAACGCTTTACGCCCATGACACCTCATATTCGCCGGACGGCGAGATCATAAATGGGCGTCACGAATACACTTACGATGATGCGGACAGGGCGATAAATCAGCCAGGACTGGAATTCCGAATCGTGATGGGCCTGAGGTATCGGCTTAAATAGTTCAGGCTACTGCGATTATAAATGCGCCCAGAACCATTATCGTGGCGCCCAACAGCCGGCTACCGATCTCCTGTTCCTTGAACAGGACCGCGCCCCAGATGACGCTGAACACGCCTGAAAGCCTTTTGATTGCTATCATGTAGGCCACGTTCGCATCTCTGACTGCCATCATGTGCGATACGATGGTGAAGGCAAAGAACAGACCGGCCATCAACAGCTCAAACTTCGCTTTTCTGATGTCTCCGCCGATGTTGGCTATCCCCAAGGGCGTGAACACGATGAGCATTACAATCGCGTAATAGATCCCGAAAAATATCGGCCCTGTCTCAATGACCATGCCTTTTCCCGCCACCGCAGAAAGGCTATACAGGAACGCCGTCGCTGTCATCAACCGTGCGCCTTTTTCGTGGATCATCCTGCCGAAGGGTATCCTTGTCCGTCCCGTGCCGAGGATGAATGAGCCGAAAATTATCAGAAAGATTCCCGGCACTTTGCTCATGGATGGCACCTCGCCGAGGGCTATCCAGCCTGTGAACAGGATAAACATCGGGGTCAACGCCATTATCGGCCCTACAAGAGAGATCGGCGAAATCCTGAGCGCTTTCAGGGAGAGGTAGAGCCCCACCGACTCAGCTGGGATCCAGAGCAGGTGCCACATAAAAAATCGTGAACTCAGGTGTGGAATCTGCACCGTGAGCAAGAAAGGCGTCAGAAACGCCGCGGCGAAGATGTATCGCAACCAGATTATGAAAAACTCGTTGATTCCGGCTTTTCGCATCGCCAGTTTGGCGAAGGCGTCGGACGTGGCCACGCTGAACGCTGAGATCAGGGCATAAAGAAACCACATGGCGGCCTCACAAATGGGACTTAAAGAACTCCACCGTTGTGGCTATGAGTGCGTTCTCATGGCTCCGCTTTATGAAAGTGTGCCCGGCTCCCTCGATGATTTTCAGATACACCTTGTTGCCATTCCGTTTGAGTTCCCTGAAATAGGTCTTAGCATGTTCCGGGCTGACTGTTTTATCCTCCTGCCCGTGAACCAGAAGCACAGGGCCGTTGAACCTCAGGACGTCCCGGAGCGGAGTCAGGTTCTCCAGCTCCATGAAAAAGTTTTTGCCTATCAGATAGCCGTTATGCTCGACCCAATCGACGGATTTGTCCTCCCGATTCTCGAAAAGCGACCTGAAATA
>JAMOPK010000350.1 GCA_027064565.1 Caldifarciminota bacterium
TAAGGGTATCCGGGAGGGGGATGGTGTCATTCTGGGCCTCCGGGGCGCGGAAAGCTATCAGTTTTGTCGATTCCGGCTCCACCCAGATCCACCACACGAGTAGCGGGGAACGGCGTTTCAGTATCCGGAGTATCGCGTCCCTGCCTGAGACCCGTCCATAAAAGACCGGCACGATTCCGACCGTGGAGTCAAGGGTCGCCTCGACGGCCCGTCTGAGGGCGTCCGAGAGTTTTTCGGTGGAATCCTCCGGGATGTCCATACTCTCAATGAGCGGGACGACGAAAAAAGGACGGGAGGGCCATTTCCGCCCTCCCCGAAATTTCCACAAAGCAAGAGCAGCTATCAGGACACCTGCAATGAGCAGGATGATGATCCTTCCGTGCTTAATTCTGACCTTCATCTTGCTGAGCAGGAGAGACTATCAGGTAGTCCCCTGCGACGTCCTCAGGCGACCGCACTGTGGCGATGACGGCCACCTTTATCGAAGGATCGAGTTTCTTGAGCTGATACACGATTCCGAGATGGTAATCGGAATGGAATCCGCCGTTGATGTGAAAAACCTTGTATCCCGGATGGGATTTGAGGAACCTCAGGATGGATTCGGCCATCGTGGCGTCCTTGACGCACTGTGCCCGGTAAAATTGCTCGACTATCTGCTTTCTGCTGTGCTCGGGAATGTGCCGGAGTTCACGCATTGTTTCCACAAATCTATCGTGGTATTCCTTCGAGTCGTAGAAGATTTTTTCCGCTACCCACGTTTTTTCTTCCGGCGTAAGCGTGGACAGAAAAGAGGTGTCGTTCTTTGCCACTCCGTTTGCGATGTATCGTGGCACGTTCGTGGCTATGACCGGCAGTTTGTGTTTCTTGGCGAATTCCACAAGTGGTTTGTAATCAGTCTCGTAATTTGGCCATGGGCGTGAATCGCTCAGAAACTCGGTCTCGGTCTTGGTGCCTTCGAGATAGGCATCGAGCAGGGGCTGGACGTCCCTCTCGAACATCTCCATGCCAAGTGCGACCTTTTTGTATCGTTTGTAAAGGGCCCTGAAAAGCTCAAGTTCGGCCTGATGGGAGATCGGCGAGTCATGGAATTCTCCGAAAAAGATGACATCGTAGTCTGCAAGTCTGCCAGCAAGTTCGCTGGCGGTGAGCATCTCCCCGGTTTTCGGGTCAATGAATCTGGATTTTTCGGTCACTTTACCCCCCATGTTTATCAAAACCAGAGTTGCAAACAGGGTTCCTGTAAGATGCATGATCTACCTCCCATTTTCCGTTCAGCGGGTTCTGTGAGCTAAGTTACGATCAGCCGCCGGACGGGAACCGTCATTCGTTTACAACCGCCTTTATGATTTCTTCCCGTGTGCCGAGCGATTCGAGGAACTCTTTGCGTTCTTTTTTCATTTTCCTGACCCATGCCTCGTATTCATCGAGTCTGCCTTGTTTCTCAAAAAGGAGACGCGGCTGGAGTATCTCGGCCGGCACCTTTTCCAGCAGTTCAGCGTTTTCCGGAGCGTTCACATCGACGATGTAATAGCCGAAGTCCGGGTCCACCGTCCACTTGATAGCGTCCCTCAACATGGCCTCCAGCATGGCGGATGAGTGGCGGATTTTGACCTTAAGCGCACGTCCGGCCTTCTCATCCAGCGCATCGCCGCCGACATAACCGGTGTTCATCATCCACGCCACGAGGTCAGGCATGTCGGATGTAAGTTCCATATAACGCTCAGCCATCAGGCTGAACCTTCTGGGGAAGAAGGGATTGGTGAACGGTGAGCGGGTCTTGCCCCTTTCCTTCCCCGCGGCCGATGTCTTCGATGTTTCGCCCAACAGGAAGTAGCCGGCCGCCTGCGCCGCGGACGCAAATTTGACGATGCCCGGCGTTGCGGCATCAGGGCCTTCGTCACGGTTCAATATGCCGATGTATTTCAGCGGTGGGATGTTGTGCAGGTCTGCGGCATCCTCGATGATGGACATCGGGATTATGGAGCGTCCGTTCTGCGTCCAAACGACGAAATCCCAGCCGTCCTTTGGCACAAGGTATTTATCGACGACATCCTCGGCTTTCACTTCGCCTTTGATGTATTTCTCCACGTTCTCAGGCGGCGCTCCGGTGGCGATCAGAATGTCTTTCCATCTCGCAACCTCTTCCGGGGTCAGGATGTCTTTGGAGAAATCGTAGGTCCCGTCCTCATTCATGTAAACGTTTTCCACCCATGCGTCGGGATGAACAGTGCCCTTGTAGATGACCGGCTCGGTTTCGGGCTTCAGGCCGTAAGTTTTAGCGAAACAGCCGTTTTCCGTGACGTTGATTTTCTTGTCCGGCCACAGCGAAATCATGTCATCCTGAATAGGCTGGGTGAGTTCGCCCTGCTTTGAGAACGTCGTTGTGGTTTTCCCGGTGCCGGAGAGGCCCATGATGGCCATGGTCACCACGCGATCGCCGATCTTAACGGCCTTTGCCCCGGCGTGGAACACCAGGCCGCCGAGCTGATAAACGTAGTCGTTCAGCAGTCGCAATGCGCCTTTTTTGCTTTCGCCAAAGTAATCCGATCCCATGACGTAGTTTATGTAATTGTCAAGATCGACAACAACAGCCATTTTGCCCGGCATGTCCTCGACGATGAAGCCTGAAGCGAAAACGACAGTAAGTTTTGGCTTGAATGGCTCTTTGAGCTGTTCCGGCGTTTCCACCTCCTCACGCGGGAAAGCCAGCACCTGCTGCATCCCTGCAATGTTGGCTGACTCCGGAGTGAACAGCCACAGCACCGGGACGGCCTTTTCGCCGAGACCGAGATAGCCCTGAATCTCGATCAAAAATTCCTTTGATTCGATGTAACGTTTCTGCCGTTCGATGAGTTCCTGTGCCTTTTTCGGGTCGATGATGTTGTGAGAATATTTGTCCTTATCGCTTTCAGGGGCGATTACATAGGTGTATTTTGCCATGCGGGCCTTGAATCTCGTTATTCGGTCTAAGTTGCCATAAGCGGACTTAAGAATGGGGTGGGAATACTTGATTGCAAGCTCCCTCAGTTCCTTCTGGGACGGATTTACAATTCTTTTGACTTTGTAGTCAAGCATGATAGCCTCCTATTTTCTTGGCCTGAAATTTTATCTCAAACAGGTTTAATTCTCCATACCCGAAGGCTATTTGCCGTTTTGTCTGTGATAGAAATTTTTATTTCTCTGTGTCCTCTGTGTCTCCGTGTGAAAATGAAATAAAAATCGTACAGGGACATGGTGAACACAGAGAGATGGGACATAGAATTCGTGTGAGATAGCGAGGATTGATGAAGTGATGACGGCGGGTCGAAATGCGGATAGGGATGATCAGTTATGCAAAGAGATTAAAGCAGATTTACAGATTCTATCTTGCTGATAATCTGCCGGTTATGTTCGCCACCACGAAGTAAACGGCAAATAGCCAACAAAAGTGGAACGGTTATCCCGGCCGTCACATTGCCCTGGAACGTCAGCCTGATCCCTCGACGAAACTTTTTGAAGAATCTCAAGGTGATGCTTGACATAGGTTGAGCTAAGAATTACTAATTTGACCGAAAATTACCGAACAGGCTCAGCATGGATATGGATTTCAGCACAAATTAGCAGATATTTGACACTTCAAGGAGGAAAATTATGCTGTCTTCGGCGATAATAGGTGCGTTTTTCTTAGCACTTTATGCATACCCTCTCATTGATGGGTATCTTCTGCTGAACAAAATCGCTTACAGGATACTGAAGGAGAAAGAAATCTCCGAAAAGTTGCATCGCAGATTGCACCTCAAATCCGGCGGCACGGGGCACGTAATCCCCCTACCGGATATTGGCAGCACTTTGGGGTTGGCCATCGTCGAGCTGGGCCGGACATTCTACGCATTTGAAGGCGTTTATCTCCTGTTTGGTGTAGCCGCACTGTTGCTTTCCCCCTGCGATTGTGCACGTTACATGGCGGCAGGGTTTGCAGGTGGCACGTTAGTTTTCATTTTGGTCTATTTTCTGAAGTCCATTGCGACAGCGAACGTCGCCAGAGCCATAGCCAAACTAAAACAAGGAGGATAGAATGGCAGGCAAAGTATTTGAACTGAAACATCAGATTGTCCTTGGAACGTATGTCAGAGAGAAATGGGGAGAGATCCCGCGGGAGCGAGTCTTCAAGCTTAAAAGCCTGAAAGCGTGGGGATTTGACCTCCTGACAGGCATGAAAAACGGCAAATTCAGCTACTTTGTGTCGGATTCAGACCTCAAAAGGAAGGTCGGGGATAAATACACCGAGAACGGCGTTTCCTATGAGATCGAGGAGCTGGTGAAAAGCCTTCCGAAGGGCGTCGAACTCAAGGCGAGTGTCGTTCTTGAGGAAACTCGCCCTGTTATCGAGGCATGGATAACCGATGAGAAGGGGACTGAATTCCCGCTTCTGAAAGTCCATGCAGGCGAACTGCTTATCACTTATTTCAAAAAGAAGAAACTCCATAAACTCGTCGAATCCATCCTGAGCTCCGGACTCACGACAGAATTCGTCAAACACCGTGGCACAGAAGGCAAGCCGGTCCCGTTCGACAAACTGCCGCCTGCCGCAAAGGAGGCGCTGAGAACGGCGTCCAAAGTCCACAAAGACCTCACAGGAGTCGGACGTTTCACGCTGGTCTATTTCGGCAGGAACAAAGACGGAAAGAACAGATACTGGATGAACTGGATACTCCCCACGCTATATCTGTTCGACATCGACATTGCGGAGAAAGTGAACAGCGTATTCGAGGCGCTGGACAACTGAACGATCGACAGGCCCCGAAAATTCGGGGCCATTTCTCTTTTTATGTGTCACGATGGAGTTTAATAGACTGGTTTTATGGGACTTTCCTCATAGGGAAACGGTTTTCCATTGGCGTTATACTTAAATCCATCAGTTTTGAAATGTGTTGAAGGCAATAGATGGTTCTGGATTGAAACTTGCCCGGTTAACCGGGAACAGATATGATTCCTTGAAACTAAACAGGAGGTTTTTCATGAAATCCGTTGGAAAAGCACTATTCGTGGTGCTTATGTGGAGTGCCTTATCATGGGCACAGACAAATAACATCCTCTACGGTGGAGACTTCGATGTATGGAATGACGGCCTGCCTTACGGATGGTCACCACGCACGCCGGGAATTGACGTTATTCAATCTGACAATCCTGCCCGGTCAGGTAACAGTGTTCAGATCGTATTGAGGAGCACCAGTAATCAGGATTTCGATCACGACACGATCCCTGTTGTTCCCGGAGAGACTTATACGTTCTCGGTGTGGGTGTATGACACATCTTTTGCTAAAGCGCGACTCGCAGTTATCTGGTTCGACAGCACAGGCTCACCCCATCACGACTATCCGGAGGTATATTCGTCCAATCAGTCGGACTGGCAACAGTTAACCTATGAAACTACAGCACCTTCCAATGCTGCAAGGGCTCTTTTGAGGATCAGGTTCTATGACGAAGACGGCTTCTCCGATTCCGCCTACATCTGGCTCGACGATGCCGAGTTCGTTGGCCCTGACCACAGGATCCCTGTTCTGCTTATGGCCAATATCGGCGGAGATTCGCATTACCGCTCTTTCTGGGTGGATGGATCATGGAACAACGACGGTAACTACGATCCATGGTGGCGCGGCGATTGGGTGGAGCTCAAGGATGATGGTGTCTGGCCCGATATGTATCCCAACGATGACATCTTTACAGGTGTGGTTTACCTCAACCCCAATCCCAACACCCCATATTACTGGTGGATAGGTTCTGAGCCATTCTGGTCTCCACAGGGCAGTGCTTATCTCTATGACGGCACATCCTTTGAAATAACAGATTACAGCATCGACACGCTGGAAACCGATCCCGTTTTTGTTGATCCTTCAGGCCAGGGCTACAACCAGTGGGTCATAACCCTTGCAGGTGAGCTTAACGGCTGGAACAATGCAGACGATAACCTTGTCAGGGACGGCTGGGTCTGGAGCAACTATTTTTATCTCGATCCCGATTCTTCTTACGGTGATACACTTGAGTTCAAGTTTGCGGTGATGCATTCATGGAGGGCGGCTTATGGCGATGGCGGCATCGGTGGCACCTATCCCAATTACAAATATCACATCCCTGAAGCCGGCATTTACAGGATCGGGTTTGATGATTCCACAGACACCCCCATATTTGAGCATATAGAGACGCTTCCCGTTGTAATCAGCGAGTTTATAGCCACTCCCACATCCGCTGAGGCTATCGAGCTGTTCAATCCCAACATCAACAATGTTTCCCTGAACGGATATTATCTCGTTATCGAGGGGAGTTCCTTTGCTGACACGATACCGATAAACGATGGCGTGTCGATCCCGGCTCAGGGCTACCTGGTTCTCTCCGATGCGAACGGCAACCTCGGTGCTGATCTTGGTTTGCCCAACGAAGGGGCAGTCATCTATCTTTACAATGCCAGCGATGAGCTTCAGGATCGGGTGGGTTACGGCAGAATGGGCAGTGCACCTGCTCCTATTTACCAGTGGAGCGCAGCGAGAGTCGCTGTTACCGGGAACAATGCTGTAGACTTCAACATGGATCCGACACCAACAATGGGTGCCGCGAACGATGCCCCTTCTACGGCCCTCGGCTCATCGAGCGTCATGCTCAACGAGGTTGGCCCCGGAAACTACAAATCTAAGTTCATCGAACTTTACAATGCCGGAACCGATTCCGTTGACATTTCCGGCTGGATCATCGTTGTCGATGACGATTACTATGTGCCGAACGGCACGGTGCTTGGCCCTGGCGACCTGTTCACCCTTTATGAGACCGATTTCCCGCATTATTTCGACATGGACGCCAGCGCCGACAACGTCTATCTGTTCAATGCTAATGGTGAGAGGGTCGATCAGATGGGCTGGGATCAGAATCCGGGATCTCAGTCTTATGCAGTTCTTCCAGACGGTGACAGGACAACGTTCACCGGTTACGACAATGCCACATCCGTCGATTTCGAGCTTGCACCTCCTACGCCGGGCCAGCTTAACTATCAGCCTGTGAACCCTGTTACGGTGATTCTATCCGCTCAGGTCGGCGGCGATTCCCATTACCGTTCGTTCTGG
>JAMOPK010000351.1 GCA_027064565.1 Caldifarciminota bacterium
GGTGTGGACGTCGCCAGCGAAGAGCAGCTGGTCAGGCTCATCACCGACATCCACAAAAAGAAAGGCCTGACAACGATTTTCGTAACCCACAACGTCAACCCCATACTCGACCACATCGACAAAGTCGTCCTCCTTGGCGTTGGGTTTCACATGATCGGAGGGCGTGAAGTCCTGTTCGATCGAAATGTGCTGAGGCGGGTTTACGGCCGGGAGGTGGACATCATCTGCACGCAGGAGCAGCGGTTTTACATCCTGCCGGAGGATCACCACCATGAGTAGCTTCATCGTCAATGCGATAGTCATTGCCGTGCTGGTCGGAGCGCTCCTGCCGCTCGTCGGCTCATTTGCGCTTCTGCGGAAATCCACGTTTTTCGGTGCCGGCATAGCGCACACAGCGTTTGCGGGTGCGGCCTTCGGGATTGCCTTCGGCATTGAGCCGCTCTGGACTGCCATGCTCTTTGCTCTTGTCTCGGCCGTGGGGATCTGGTATTTCACCCTGAAGGGCAAGTTAACGCACGATGCCAGCATCGGGGTGTTCTTCTCGGTGTCAATGGCGTTCGGAATCCTGTTCCTCTCCCGAACCGGCAACTACGCCGCGGATGCCATGACCTACCTCGTTGGAAACGTCCTTGCTGTGACGTCGCAGGACATCGTTGTCGTGGCCGTCACTCTGGTGGTTATCGCCCTTGCGGTTGTGGTGTTCTGGAAGGAGCTTTTTCTCGCCACTCTGAGCGAGGAGCTTGCGAGGGCCAGCGGCCTGCGGGTGGAGGTCATCTCGTTCGGAGTAACCATTGGGATGACAGTGGCTGTCGTCGTGACACTCAAGGCGGTGGGCACGCTCCTGCTGTTCGGATTGCTGGTCATGCCGGCCGCAGCGGCCTACCAGCTCACCAGAAGGCTCTCGTCCATGATCCTCCTTGCATGCGGGTTCGGGGTCGTCTCAGGCCTGATCGGCACCCTGATCTCCATTCAGGTTGACCTGCCCACCGGACCGATGATCGTCATAACCGCCTTCATAATCATGTTGATTTCGGGATGGATAGCGCGGCACAGGTGACAGGTTCACGGCCCGACGTATCTTACGCGGCTGCCGTGCTCAGGGTCCTTTTCCACGATGAAATAGGCCGGCAACAGTTCCCGATAGGCCTCGACATGTGTGATCATGCCGATGACGCGCCCCTCACGCATCATCTCTTCCAGCACGCGTCCGACGACAAGCTGGCGCTCAGGGTCGAGGCTCCCAAACCCTTCATCGATGAAGAAAAAGTCGATGGGATGCGCTCTGATCCGCTGGATGTGGCTTGAGAGCGCAAGGGCGAGTGAGAATGAGACCATGAATTTCTCGCCGCCTGACAGGGTTTTGACCGAGCGGCTGCCACCGTTCATGGTATCGATCACCTGAAAATCGAGGTCAGGGGCAGGCCGGTCGAGCATGAGCCGGCCGTCGGTAAGCCTCTCCAGCAGCCGATTGGCCTCCATGATGACCTCAGTGAGCATGAACCTTGAAGCGAATTTGACAAGCGCTTTCCCGTGCAAAAGGGATTCGAGTTTTTCGAGGAGGTTGAGTTCCGGCTCGACTTCCCGCATCTCCTCCCTGAGCTTTCGGGCGGCGGCGATGTCGTCCTTCAGCCTCTGGATGCTGCCTCGAAGCTCGCCGAGGGTGTGTTTGAGTTCGTCGATCCGATGCTCAAGCCTTTCAATGGCTTTTTGGACTTTTCCGTGCATCTGTGCGGCGTATTCGGGCGAAACCGCGGATTCCCTTAACTCGTCTTCAAGCCGCTGAACCTCAGACTCAAGCTTCGCTTTCTGCTCGTCCCACGCCTTTATTCGGTCTTCCATTTGTCGGCGTTGTTTCAGCGGCATGAGCATGGACTTAAGCTCCTCGATGCCCACACCCCGTGATGATGCCTCCTGCTCCAGTTTCAGACGGACGTCCTCAAAATCCTGCTTTTTCAGTTTCAGGGACGATTCAATGGACTGGACATCCGATTTCAGGCGTTCGTGGCGTTCGTTGATGTCGTGAAGCCTGTCCCTGAGCGCTTTCAGGTGCCCGTCAAGCTCTATTTTCTCGCGCGAAAGCGCCTCCTCAAGCTCGTTCGGGGACCCTTCGCCGATGAGTTCGCGGACCCTGCGTTTCAGCTCCTTCAACTGGTTCCTGATGGATGAGCGCTGTCCGTCAAGGCGGGCACGTTTGCTTTCCATCTCCGCAATGGTCATGTCCAGTTCCCTGAGCTGGCTGTTCAGCTCGTCCATTTTCGTCTGAATTCCTCCGATTTCGGCATGCAGTTCGTTCAGCTCTTTGAGCAGTTTTGCCCTCTCCCGTGCCTTGCGGACAGCCTGAATGGCGATTTTTTCGAGGTCAGCCGAGTCCGGAGTGATCCCGAGGAGCGAGGCGATGCCCTTCCGCAGCTCCCTGCCCCGTCTTTCTATCTCCCTGAGCCGTTCTTCCATCGATTGTGCCGATGAAACCTCTTTCGTGATGGCGAGGATAAACTTGTCCAGTTCCGTGATCTGCTTTTTGAGTTCCTCGATCTTTCGGCGGATGGTCTTCTCAAGCCCGGGATTGACGGGCAGGGCAGGGGAGGGGTGATGGACGGCCCCACACACCGGGCAGGGTTCACCCTCCCTGAGTTCGGCGGCAAGGAGCGCTGCCCGTTCTCTCTTTTCGTATTCCCGAAGCTCGTTCTCAGCTGATTCCAACTTCAGGCGCAGCGATTCCCGGCGGTTGGCGAGTTCGTCGTGGAGGGCATCGAGCCCGACGCTCATCGGCTCGCCGAAAAAGCTGAGCCATTTCCCGGAAATCGATTTTCGGGTGATCTCCAGCTGTTTCCGCACCCTGCGGAACTCGTCGCGTGCTGATTCGAGGCTCCGCATGGCGGAGTCAATCTCAGCTATCTCGCTGTCGCTGAGGCCCGTTTCGAGGGCGCTCAGCTTTTCTTGATGGCGCTTTATCTTATCCTCGATCCCCTTCAGCTTTTCCCTGAGCGAAGGGATCTTTTTGTCGGCCAATTTCCCGCGCTCGGCCTCCCGCTTCCTCAGTCCGGATTCCACCTTTTTAAGCTCCCTTTCGACAGTTTTGAGTTCGCCGTTCAGCTTTGAGATCGCATCCATCGTCTCCCTGGCCTGTTTGATCCGCTCCTGCATCGCCGCAATCTCCGAAATCCGCTTGTTATAGCGATTCTCGAACTCCTCTAACTCCTTTTCCGCCGAATCCACGAGGCGTTCAACCTTCTCTAACTCCGTTTTACGCCGCACAAGTTCCTTCTCAAGGCGGTCTATCTCTCCGGTCAGGGAATCATACCGCTCGAATGGATCCTCAAGATGCGCAAGTTCCTGAGCGGTTTTTAGTTTACCTCTTAACTTTTCAATTTCAGGGGCTTCCGAGAGGTGTCTTTTCAGCTGTTCGGTGGCCTGCCTGAGCTTTTCCCATCTCTCGAGCACGGTCGAGAGTCGCCTTTCGGTGTCCTGAAGCCTTTTCAGGCCTGTTTCCAGAATGCCGATGAGTTTCCTCGTCCTCGTCTGCTCCTCCTGAAGCGTTTTCAGCCGTTCGGGAGTGGCGTCGGCCAGTCGCTCAAGCGAGCGACTTATGCCTTCCATGCGAGCTCTCAGCTCCCCGATCCTGTCTTTGACGGTGTCCTGAAGAGGCGTACCGTAGAGTTCGAGGTTGAAGATACGTTCGAGCATCTCTGCGCGCTTGCTGCCCTGAAGTTCCAGAAACGCCGCAAATTTGCCCTGAGGCAGGATGACCACACGGGTGAAGTCCTGAAACGAGAGGCCTCCGAGCGCCCTGTCGATGAATTTCTGGAATTCCTGACGTTTCTCGGCCACGGGCCGCCATCTGCCGTCGATGTGCTGGTAGGCGGTGAGGGACGACGATTTTTGGGAAAACGACCTTGTGATGCGGTATCTTTTGCCGCCCGCCTCGAAGGTGAAATCCACGTCGATCCTGCCGACCTGAGGGTTGACGGCCTCTTTGAGCGATGGGCCGAGCCGTTCGATGCGGCCGTAAAGCGCGAAGGTGATGGCGTCGAGGATGGTCGATTTCCCATGTCCGGTTTTGCCCAGAATACCGAAAATGCCATTTTTGATGGCCCGCTCGAAATCCACTTCCACCGGGCGGATGTAACTGTGCAGTCCTACGAATTTCAGGCGAATGGGTTTCATGGTGAGCTAAATTTTAAGGCAGATATTAAAGGGCCGCCCGAAGGGCGGCCCGTCTGACCTGAAGGAGGTTGAAAAAGGCGGCTCTTATTCTTTCTGAGGCGGCTTGATACCCTCGAAAATGGAATAGACCGCAGGAATGACGAAAAGCGTCAATAACGTTGAGACTAACAGACCGCCGATTACGGTTACGGCCATCGGTGCGCGCATTTCGGCTCCCTCGCTGTGAGATATAGCCATCGGAAGCATTCCGAAGATGGTAGTGATGGCGGTTATCAGGATCGGTCTCAGCCTCCGGCTCGCCCCTTTGATCACCGCCTCGAAAGCATCGACGCCTCTATCCCTCAAGGTCTTGATGTAATCGATCATCACGATTGCGTTGTTGACCACAATTCCCGATAGGATCAGCACGCCAACAAGGGACGGCACGGAGATAGATGCTTTCGTAAGTAGAAGAGCCAGAATGACGCCGATCAGGGCGAAGGGCACAGTGAACATCACTATAAACGGGTCGCGGAAGGATTCAAAGAGTGCGGCCATCACCATGTAGACCAGAATAATAGCAGCAATTATTGCGTATCCCATGGATTTCAACATGTCCTTGATCTGCTCGAACTCACCGCCATATTCAATGGAGTAACCAGTTGGTAGCACGAGGTTTGAAAGGTCTTTTTCCACGTCGCGCATCACCTCTCCGGTGCTTCTGCCCTTCACGTCGCCGAGGATTTCGATCATTCGGGACTGTTTTTCACGCTCGATTTTCACCGGGCCTTTTGAGAAAGTTATCGTCGCGACTTCCTCCAGAGGCACGAAATTACCCATCGCTGTTTTGACGGGGATGCGTTTGATTTCCTGAAGCTCATCGACGTCGGATTTGGGGAACCTGACGATGATGTCGATGTCTTCGCCCTTCTGCTTGACCCATGTAGCGAACTGGCCCTTTGTTGCGGCCTGAACCTGAGTCTCGATCATGGCCGGGACGAGTCCGTAACGTGCAGCCCGCTCTTTGTCGATGTGAATCTGTATCTGAGGCTTGGACTCTTCAAGCGAGAGGTGAATGTTGTAAGCGCCATCCACAGAGGCAACTTTGTCCTTAACGACATTGGCTATACCTTTGAGCATGTTCAGGTCGTTTCCGTAGATTTTGATGTCGATCGGGCTCTTGCCGCCGGTGTAGGCCATGGTAAGGAAGTTTAGCCTTTCCACGTTAGCACCTTTGTAAAGCGGGAGGCTGGCAATGACATCCTTCATCACCTCATACGATTTCCGTTTCCGTTCTTTACTCTCCTTGAAGACTGCGAAAATCATGGACTGGTTGGTTCCGGATGCGCCCATGATAGTGCTTAATCCTTCAGCTCCCTCTCCAACAATGGTTCCAGCATGCTTAATTTCGGGATGGGATAGGAGGAGTTGCTCGATCTGGTGCGAATAGTTGGCTGTCTCCTCGAGTCTGGTGCCGGTTGGCAGACTCACTTTCAACATTCCGAAACTCTGATCAATCTCAGGCATGAATCTGATGCCTATGGATGGGATCGCGAGCAGGGATATGATGAACAGAACGAGGGCGGTGATAAAGACCTTCCATTTGTTAGCTATGACACCGCTGAGCAATTTTGCGTATCTCTCACGGATGGGCAGGAACCAGGTTTCGCCGAAAGCTTTTTGGTATTCAGAAATTTTGCGTTTCTTGAGGAACACAGAGGAGAGCATGGGAATAATGGTAATAGCAACGAACAACGAAGCAAGCAGTGTGACTGCCACTGTAACAGCCATCGGTGTCGTCAATTTGCCGACCATTCCACCGACGTATATGAGTGGTAAGAAAACAACTATGTTGGTGAAAGTGGAGGACGTAATTGCCAGAGCTACTTCATTGGTGGCGTTGATTGCGGCGGTTTTCCTATCCTCACCCTCCTCTTCAAGATGGCGGGTGATGTTCTCAAGGACCACCACCGCATTATCCACCAACATTCCGACCCCCAGCGCTATCCCACCAAGCACCATCGTGTTCAGTGTGTAACCTGCGAAGTAAAGGACTATGAATGCAATTATCACCGAAAGCGGGATGGCGAGAGCTATGATTAACGTCGGACGGATATTTCTGAGGAACAACAGGATCATAAGTGCGGCAAGCAGTGCTCCTATATAAGCATTGCTCATCGTTCTTGAGGTCACACGGCGGATAGTTTTGGATTGATCGCTGGTTACTGTGAATTCGATGTCAGGCGGGAGTGTCTTTTTGAGGACTTCCAGCTGTTCTTTTACTTTCTCGGTGACCTTAACCGTGTTCATCCCTGACTGCTTCAGCACTGCCAGTGATACAGCCTCTTTGCCATCGAGCGTCGTGAAGCCGCGTTTTTCGGAATAGGTGAGCCTTGCGCGACCGATGTCTCTCAGGTGCACCGGGACGCCGTATTTCGTGAACCCGACGATGCTGTTTTCCACATCGCTGACATCCTTGAACTGTCCGATCAGTCGGATGGTGTATTCCCTTGTGCCATGCTCCAGCCTGCCAGCGGGCATGTTCATGTTGGCGAACATCAGCGAACGGGAGACGTCGTCCAGGGAAAGCCCGTAATAGACCAGTTTTGCCGGGTCGATTTCCACCCACACCTGCTGATCGCGTCCACCCATCACCTGCACCTGCGCCACGCCGTCGATCTTCTCGAGAAACGGCTTCACCCGATCGTCCATCAGCTTTTTGATTTCCTCAGGTGACCTTTTGTCGGATGTGACAGCGATTTCGAGCACGGGCATCATGGACATGTCGAACTTGAGAACGAACGGCTTGTCCACGTCTCTCGGCAGGTATTTTTCAATGAGGCCTATGCGGTCACGCACATCCTGAGCGGCAAAGTCTATGTCTTTGCCCCATTCGAACTCGACGGTGACCATTGAGACGCCTTCGTAAGAGACGGAAT
>JAMOPK010000352.1 GCA_027064565.1 Caldifarciminota bacterium
CTATCGCGACGGACACAGGCACATCGGGATAGCGGCCGACAGCGATTGCTCCATGCACCTCGTCATCGCCGCCCAAATCGATGTAAAGCATTGGAGGAATGCGAAATTCAAGCTTATCGTTCCCGCTCCCCGTGATCACCACCTCGCCAATCGGTGTGTTGAACCTGAAAACGAACTTCGGCGGTCTGTGCCGATAGGAATTCAGCACGGAATCGAGCTCAACGGCGGCCTTTTGGGCCGCATCCGCAAGCTTCATCCCCGAGTAATAAAGCGAATGTTCGTCGATCGTGGCAGCCACATCGTCGAACTCGGGATAAAATTCGCTGTCCTGACCATATTTCGACGGGTTATCAGCGGAAGCCAACCTTGCTGCGGCCTCCGAGTCGATGTTTCTGACACCCATCTGCCACCATTTGTAAGCGTCGAGGATGTTCAAAATCAGTTTTGCAATCGGTTCATGGAACTCTTTGGGTATCAAGTCGATGTTCGGGATCGAGTCGAATCCATATTCGCCGCCGAATGCGATGTCGTTCATGCCAACCCCTGCCACCTCACGCAACCGCCAGAGCGCATCGACAAGCGGGTCCTCGCCCGAAAGTCTCGGCGCAAGGTTCGTCGAGTAGTTCCTGAAGCCCGTGATCTTGCGGTCAACGCCAAGGAAATAGACCAGCCTGTGGAGTGCGAAATCCGTTGTGTCGAAAAGCGAGTCGGAAAGGTAATCCGCAGCGACATTGCCCATCGTTCTGGCGTATTCATAGACCATAAGTGGCTCGGCGAAAAGGTCATCGAACGCAGGCAGTTTGTAGGGGATGAGTTTCGGATTCGGGTATCTGAGCCAGTATCCTTTCGGTCGGTATCCGAGTTCCGAACGGTCAGCTCCGACGACCGAGAGCAGCGAATCGAGCGTGTCCGCCCCGACGGACGTCGATAGAACAGTTCCTATGAGCAGGGCTTTGATGAGGCTTTTCATGGCCAATATTTTACAGCCATGCGCGCTTCGGAATTATTGAATCGGACAACCAGAATCGAATCATTTTTATGATCACAAAAATCGAAGGACATCAATTGGTTATTGAGGAAAACAGAGACCAGGCTACAGAACAATGAGAAATTGTTGCCCGAACAAATGGCACAACTAACTCAATAAACGGGCATAAATCGGAAAATCAAAATCGTTAAAATGAAACTTTTCCGAACAGTTAACACAGTTATGCATGAGATACAGTAAAATAAGAGCCATGTATAGACTTGACGCTTATGACTTTGAACTGCCCTCGGAACTCATAGCCCAGTATCCTGCACAGAGAAGGGATGAGTCCAGGCTTCTTGTCATTCACAGGGAGCCTTTCCGACTGGAGCACAGGAAGTTCAGGGATATTGTGGATTATTTTTCGCCCGGCGACCTCCTAATTCTGAATAAAAGCAAGGTCATCAAAGCCCGGCTCTTTGCAAGGCGGGCATCCACCGGTGGCAAAGTGGAAATGCTTGTTGTCAGAATACGGGAATCCAATCTTTTTGAAGCGCTTGTTAAGCCCGGAAGGAAAGCGCTGCCCGGCGAAAAACTGGAGATGGACGGCTACACCTTTGTGGTGCTCGAGAGGCTGGAAAACGGCAGGAGACTTATCCGAATCGAGGGCGATGGTGTCATCTGGGAGATCATGGACAGATACGGTAAGCCTCCCCTGCCTCCTTACATCCATCGTGAGGCCACACCTGAGGACGAAAAGCGGTATCAGACGGTTTACGCCGAGGTCCCGGGATCAATAGCGGCGCCTACAGCCGGCCTGCATTTCACAGAAGCGCTACTCAACGCATTGAAAGAAAAAGGCGTTAAGGTGCTCTATATTGTCCTTCATGTTGGGATCGGCACGTTCAAGCCGATCAGGGTCGATGATATACGCTATCACATCATGGATCCGGAATACTACGAGATTCCCGATGACGTCGCCGATGAAGTGATAAAAGCGAAGGAAGAGGGGCGGCCGATAACTCTCTGTGGCACAACGGTCACCCGCACGATGGAAACATGGGCATTTGACGAGAACCCCAGGAAGGGCTGGAGTTCCATTTTCATCCACCCACCTTACAAATTTAAGGTCGCCGACAGGTTGATAACGAACTTTCACCTGCCACGCTCAACTCCTTTTATCCTGACAGCGGCTTTCACGGGACTCGATAAGCTCAAAAAAGCCTACGTGGAAGCGATCAAAAGGGGCTATCGGTTCTTTAGTTACGGGGACTCAACTTTTATACTCTGAAAAACACGGCTTATTGGATGGAGGATGGCTTTGAAACTGCCAAAAGTGAATTTCAGGTTGCCAAAATTCGGGCATGTAAAGCCACATCCCAAAAACGCTACAGCGCGGATGGGGGCATGGACGAAGGACATCTCAGACGCCATCGGCGGGCTTCTGGGAAAAAAGGAATTCGATCCGCATGTCCTGATAGTCGCCTATCCCGGCCGGGAAAAGGGGATAGACCCTGAAAATCTGCCGGCCATCGTCACTTTCGGCCACCTCCAGGCATCTGCTTTCAACGGCCTGCTCATAGGATTCACGGCGATTATCTGCTGGTTGAGGATGGTTATGATATACAATTCGGTCAAATTCGGGATGTTCCAAAGTTTCTTGGTCTTTATCTCAATAGTGTTTATTGGCCTGTTTTTGTGGCTGGCGCGCGGCGTGGGATCAGCGCTTGCCGTGTGGGTAAACGTGCCGATGGAAGACAGGGAATTGGCGCTTTATCTCAGCCCCAGAACTTACCTGAAAAACACCGCATTTCACGGAATACGCTTCGCCAGATACACCTATCAGGTTTTGTGGGGGAAACGTGGCGAAATACCTCTGGAGAAACAGCTTGCCATTTCCACATTCCTGAGCAGATTCTTTTTCTTAACAATGGTTTTGTTCCCCATGCATAACCATGGGGTTTTAACGCGGTTGATAATCGCACTGAACAACTCCATCCGCGGTGCGCTCCATTTTTCGCCGTTTAACGCGAGGATTACCCTATCCCTCATGGTATTAGCTGGCATGTTTCTGAGCATCATGTTTAACACTTACGCCGCCAATATTCGGGGACTCCTGACAAAAAACATCAGGATAATCACCAATAACTGCGCAATATGGAGGGTAGTGCTTAACCTGCTTTTCATATTCGGAATGGCCATCGGGCTGGGACTTCTGAAAAGAAGTCCCCTTCTGATTCTCCTTATAACAGGGCTTGGATTTTTGGAGTTTACCGCTTTCTACATCAAGGGAATGGGGACATTCAAAAATGCGCCTGATCTGCGATTTTACTGGCTGTTGAAGTTCTATGAGATTGTTTCCAAAGTTCCCACTGCCTATTCGAGAGTGGCTTATGGCCTGTTTTTCCTTGGAGCACTAATGTTCTATTTCTTCACAAAACGGTTTGCCCCTTATGACGGCACGAATATGGAGATCACGGCATATGGGTATCTCTACTCATATCTGCTCTTCTCCGTAGGTTTTAGTTTTCTGGGCTTTTTCTGGAGACACCTGTGCGCCATGCTGGGGGGAGGCAGGATCGTCTATTTCGCTTTCAAAGCCCTCTTTTACACGGCGCTGCTTTTCGTTATCCGTCAGCTGTTACTTTATTACGGGGTTTTCGTCCCTCTACAGCCATGGGATCTTTACGTGCTCGGAGTGTGGGCAATGACTGTGGGATTCTTTGCGGCCGCCATCGCACACGGCATCAAAGCGCTCTACAATCCCCTGCTCCTCAACAAACCGCTCGAACAGGAACGGATGGGGGCACGGAGATGGATCGACCTCCAGATGCTGATATTGCCGACCTATCCGGAACCCTCATCCTCTAAATGGTGGGAAGAATTTAAGGACTGGTTCATCTTTGCCGCCACGATTTCGATAATCTACATCCTGAGCTATCTGCTGAAAGATTCCGGATTCCTCAAATTTTTCCCTTATCCCGGAATCTATTTCGTCATGATCCTGTTATTGCTGGGGAGGGAGCTTATTTTGACGAGTTCAAACACGAGAGAAATAAACGGCCTCGCCTTTATGACACGCGGGCCACATCTCTACGAAAGCCACTGCATAGTTGATCTCATCAGGCTTGAAGGCGGCACCGGCATCTTCTGGGGGTATGATTACCTCAACTTCATGGCATGGCGGTTATTCTAATCCCGCCATTTTTCGCCAGATATCGACCATCCTGCGCATGTTCCGTTCAAGATCAGCACGTTCCCGGACGATCTTGCGGTTAAGTTCAGCCGCTTCTCCAATTTTTTCCGGGTGTTTTACGATGTAACGAAGGGTTTGAGCCAGCTCGATGTGATCGCCGGGCCAAAAAAGCATCCCGTTGATGCCGTGAATAATCCACTCCCGAACAGAGGCGAGATTTGTGACCACGGGGAAAAGGCCGAGCGACATGGCCTCAAGCAGGGAAACCGGCGTCGAGTCGGTCACCGACGCCGAGACCCAGATGTGCCCTGATCTCAACGTGGAAACCAGTTCATGGATGGGAAGCCTGCTGGTGAACTTCACCTTCAGCTTTTTTCGCTCAACATATTTTTTCAACTCAGGGGCGAGACTCCCGTCGGACAGCAGGACAAATTCAATCGGCTCGTCCCTCAGGATTTCAGCCGCTTTGAGGATCGTCATGGGGTCCATGTCCGGGTCCAGCCTCCTGTGACTGACCACCCTGATGTAACCGGAACGCGGAAGCTCACGCTGTCCTGAACTCAGGAAAACCTTTTCAACGCCAAAGGGAAAGACATCGATTTTCGACGGGGGAATTCCAAAATCATTTATCAGCGATTCTGCAAGGGTGAACGCATCGACGTGGATCCGATCGACCCTGCTCAGGATCCAACTGGTAACCCTGAACTTAATCGGATTATTTTTAGGCACAATCAACAAATCCGACCCCCAGACCGACAGGTAAATGGGAAGCCCGCTGTCCAGTCTGACAGCCATCAATCCGTAATTCGGGATGTAATGAGGGTTCAGAATGTGCGGCTGAAAGTCATCCACCGTTTTTCTCAGAGATTTCAACGAAAGGAGGTATCTAAGCCTGTGGATTGGGGCAATCGGTTCGCCCCGATATAACCTGCAATTGAGGACATCGATGGGCGATTCGAGGGAGAAAAGGGCGACTTCCACGTCCAATTCCGAAAGTTTCCTGCACCACCGAACCGCATGGGGAACCGAGGCATCACCTAACACGAGGGCACGCAATTTCATGGCGTCCCGAAAACGTTCGACGTCACGGACACAAGGAATTCGTGAACTTGCGGAGTTCCTGCGACCGTGTTCCCGGTCAGAATGAAGAGGTCGCTACCAAGGAAATCTGTCACGATCCCGCCCGCTTCTTTGACAATGAGGCTTCCAGCGGCTATGTCCCATGGGGAAAGCCCATACTCGAAGAATCCCTGAAAGATACCCGCGGCCACGTAGGCAAGGTCGAGGGCCGCTGACCCCGCCCTCCTCACCCCTGCCACTTTCAGGAACACAAGCCTGAACGCCTCAAGATACGTGTCAAGGATATCTTTAGCCTTGAATGGAAATCCCGTAGCCACAAGCGCATAGGCCGGATCCACGTTCGAGGCCACCTTTATCCTGCGGTCGTTCAGGTAGGCACCCTGATCCTTTATCGCCCAGAACATGTGTTCTTTGTAAGGGTCGTAAATGACTCCAACTGTCAGCTCTTTGTTTATCGTAAGGGCGATTGAAACGGCGAAATGGGGAAATGCGTGGATGTAATTTTTGGTCCCATCCAGTGGATCGATTATCCATGTGGGCTTCTCAGTTATAGGCGAGCCGCCGGTCTCCTCGGCAAGTATCTCGTGATCAGGGAATTCCGATATGAGGAAATCCTTGATCCGCTTCTCGGATTCCATATCCACAAAGGTGACAAAATCATGGGCCTTTTTCTCCCGGACATCTTCCTGATGCAATTTCCCAAAGTTTTCCATAAGCACTTTACCGCCAAGCCTTGCCGCCTCCATAGCTGCATCGAGAAAAACTCTCATAATCTACTCCTTTTTGTTGTCGGAATTTTAAAACATAAAGTCGATGAATCCCATCCTGAAATGTGCTATTCGGTTCATTCTCGGTCGATAAGTCTCTGGTGCCAGGCAAGACATCCGACCTGCTGGGCTTTGATTATTCCCAATAATGTTGAGAAGTGAAGAAAAACGGGGATATAGCCCCCCGGCCGCCAAGATTGCCTATTCAAAAATTTGAAACTCTTTCTATCTTTCAAGAGTTGGAAACTCAAAATTTATAACCTAACAGCTTATTCTTTTTTACTCCCTCGCCACGCCCTCCTCGTCAAGCTCGAAGTTCACTTTCAGGTTGAACGATTGCGGTGGGTTTTCGACGGTGCAGCCCTGAGCGTAGAACCAGTAGATGCCGGGCTCAGGAAAATCGATATAAATCCGTTCATTGTTGGTCGGTGATGTGGAACTTGCAACCTGCTCGTTTTTCTGGGGCTTGCCGTCGCCGTTTTTGTCGCGATACAGGAAGATGTCGAGGTCGAGTCCTTCGGCATCGGACGCTGATGTCTCAAACAACATGAACCTCAAAGGCTTTTTGACCTCGAATTTCATGATCCAGCTTCCGGAAGGCAGCGTGTCGTCGGGGTTGTCCTGCCAGACCAGTTGGCCTTTGAACTCGCGTGTGGGCAGCACGGTGAACTCGACCGGGTCGCTTTCGCCGCGGTTGCCAGCGAGGTCTTCAACGGCAAGCCTTGCGGCGTAAGTTCCAGGCAACATCGGGCCGCCTTCGCCGGTCGCAAGCTCGTATTTCAATTCGCCGACCTTGTGCAGGATGTGGCGGCCTTTGCCATAATCGACTTTCGACGACAGGTCGATCGATTTCACGACCGAATCGCCCTTGAGGATTTCGAGTTTCACGGATTTCACGCCGAGGTTGTCGGTCACCTCTCCGCCGAAGGCTATCTCCTCACCGGATTTGACCCTGCTTTCCGCTGATTCGAGCCAGAGCGAGGCCATTGGCAGCTCAAGCGAATCGGTGAACGGGATTTCGAGTTTGACCTTCGCATAGGCGAACGGATCGGGA
>JAMOPK010000353.1 GCA_027064565.1 Caldifarciminota bacterium
AAATGGCGGCGGAAGATGGCGCTCAGGCGGACGTTGAAGCGGAGGCCTGAGCTTTTGAGAAAGCTTTATCTTACAAAGGAAGACCTCGATTTCCTTGAGGAAATTGAGGATGGTGATTAGGTGAGTCCCTGCACGATGCTCCATGAAGGAGCCGCTCGTGCAGGTAAAAAAGGAGGATAATCATGAACAACTTCTCAGTGGTGCAGGAGATTGAGAAGGAGTTTCTCAGGACCGGCGAGATACCTGAATTCAGGCCGGGCGATACCGTCAAGGTGTATGTGAGAGTTGTAGATGTCAAAGAGGACCCCAAGACCAAGAAACTGGTTCGCAAGGAAAGGATCCAGATATTTCAGGGCGTGGTGATACGCAGACGCGGTAGCGGCCTGAACGAGACCTTCACTGTCCGAAAGGTCTCCTATGGGATCGGCATCGAGAGGACGTTCCCTCTGCATTCCCCGGTCATTGCAAAGATTGAGGTTATCCGCAAAGGTAAGGTGCGGAGAGCGAAGCTCTACTATCTCCGCGAAAGACAGGGGAAAGCTGCAAGAATCAAGGAAAGAAGGGATTAGGCTTTCAATTCTCGAAGAACCTCATGAGTCCCGTCGTTCTGGCGGGACTTTTTCTTTTTTGAGCCCCTGTCGCTGGCATTATACTTTACCATCGTTATGAATGCGAAAAAGAAATTGGACATCAAAATCGCCATCGATGGAACATCCGGTTCGGGAAAAAGCACGACAGCGAAGATCATCGCCAGAAAATTGGGCCTTATTCCGGTGGATACCGGGGCCATGTATCGGGCCGTCACGTTGAAAGTGCTGAGAGCTGGTGTCCCTGTCGAGGATGAGCAGAAAGTTGTGGAAATAGCCAACAACACTGACATCGACCAGAAGGTTATAAACGGCTCGATAAGGACGTTTCTGGACGGTGAGGACGTGTCTGAAGCTATCCGCACGCCTGAGGTTTCACGCTGGGTCTCAATAGTTTCGGCATATCCCGGTGTCCGGCGTCGTCTCGTGGAGCTACAGCGCAAGATAGCCGAGAAGGGAGGCGTTGTCCTCGATGGACGGGACATAGGCACAGTAGTGTTGCCCGATGCTGACTTCAAGTTTTTCATGGTGGCGTCCCTCGAAGAGAGGGCACGGAGGCGAATGAAAGAATTGCAGGAGAAAGGCATCAACGTGAGTTTTGAAGAAGTTTTGAAGGAACTTAAAACCAGAGATGAGATCGATTCGAGCCGGGAAAGCAGCCCCCTGCGAAAAGCCCCGGATGCAATAGTCATCGACACATCTAACCTCACTATCAGCCAGCAGGTGGATTTAATCATCAGTGAAATTGCAAAAAAATATCCGGAGGTGCGGGAGATTGCGCAGGAGAAAAACCACCCTGATATGGAAGCTGGCCAGATTGATAACTGAACCCCTGTTTAAGTGGGGGTTTGGCATGAAAGTCGAAGGATTCGAGAACCTGCCGAAGAGGGGTGTTTTTATTGTCGCTCCTAATCATCGAACTTACTGGGATCCGCCGATGGTGGCAACCGCCATGTATCCTTATGAGGCATACTTCCTTGCGAAGGAGGAGATCTGGACTGAAACGCCGTGGTTCGGGATATTCATTTCCCACCTCCATGCAATCCCAATCCGCCGCCGATCCGGAGGCAAAGATGCTGTCAAGCAGGCATTAACTATCCTGAAAAAGGGCGATTATCCGCTCATCATTTTTCCGGAGGGCACTCGAAATAGGGAACCGTGGAAAAGGAAACTCCTGCCACTCAAGCTCGGAACTGCTTTGATAGCGATTCGCATGAGGGTCCCGGTCGTGCCGGCATGGCTCGTCGGCGTGCCTTCGTCTTGGATCAAATGGGTATTGCGTGAACGTCCGCTTAAAGTGAAATTCGGAAAGCCCATCGACACGCGCAAATATCCGGATTCCAGAAAAGGATGGCGGGAATTTACCAGAGACCTTGAGGCAGCAATGTTAAAACTCTCGGAGGGGACATGAAGATCACAATCGTCGAGGGATCGGGATTCTGCTTTGGCGTTCAAAGGGCCATGGAGATGATCGAAAAGGCTTATCAGGAGGGCAAGAGATTCGATACCCTCGGCCCGATCATCCATAACCCTTTTGTGGTCAAAGAACTCGAGGAGAAGGGCATCAGGGCAGTTGAAAGCATCGATGAGACCGAAAAAAGCATGATAGTTATCCGCACTCACGGTGTTCCACCGTCAATTTACGAGGAGGCCCGGAAAAGAGGCATAGAACTACTGGACACTACTTGCCCGTTTGTCGTGAATGCTCAGATGGCGGCCCGTAAACTCGTCGAGGAAGGCTATGATCCGGTGCTCATCGTTGGTAAGAGGGAACATCCTGAGGTTATCGGCATCCTTGGGCATGCATGGAATAAGCCAATTGTCGTCAGCTCGCCCGATGAGGTGGAAAGGATGAACCTTGCCGGCAGAAGGGTCGGTATCATTTCGCAGACCACCATGACCTTTGACCTATTCGCTTCCTGCGTCAGAGCGGCCATGAAAACGGCGAAGGAGGTCAGGGTTATCAACACCCGATGCGCCACCACAGAAAGGCGTCAGAAGGCGACAATGGAAGTGGCCAGAAAGGTGGATGTGATGATCGTTATCGGCGGAAGGAACAGCTCCAACACGAAACGGCTGCATGAAATTGCCAGCCAATTCACACGTTCCTATCACATCGAGCATCCCGATGAACTGAAAGAAGAATGGTTCAGGAATGTTGAAGAAGTGGGAGTTACCGCTGGCGCCTCAACGCCTTCATGGCTTATCGAGGCCGTTGTCCAGAAAATCCGCTCATTCGGGTGATTCATCTGTCTCGACCGAATCTGCATTCGAAATCCTGGCGGGGATCGGGATATCAAGGAACACCGCGCACCCTTCTACCCCGATATACCACAGCGGATAAGGGTTGTCCGGGAAGTCGACATATCCCGCCCTTATTCCATAAAGGCTTATCAGTGGTATTTCATTATCATCTTCCTCTGTGAGGCCCAGCAGAATGAAGTTCTCCCGCGCATATCTGATTTCGCCGAAAACTTCGTATGCCCTGACAAAGGCCCTGTTGAGGTAAATTCGACCGCCGAACCCGATGGACAGGAAGGGGTCATATCGATGATAAACCTCCAGACCGGCGTAAGGAGCCAGAATATACTCGATGCTCCGAATTTCGGTCTCCTCATCGCTGCTCAGGACGGATATGTTTCCCAGAAATTGAGTCCCAACGAACACCGGCGACGAGGTGAAATCGATCTGAAAAGCGTTGCCCTGTGAGAAAAACCTCGGTCCGTTGGCCCCTGAAAACAAAATCGGCAGAACAGTGAGGGAAACGTGTTTATCGGTAGCACTCCTTGCGCCTCCCTGCAAAAATCCCAGAAGAACAATTGCAGTCAGCATGATTTTTTCACCTCCAGAGTTATTCCAAACGCGATTTTTCCGAAACTGGATTATAAAAAACGCACGCCATGACCACAACTTGACAGGCACAGATGCACACCATGAATGCGAAAAGGTGGAGGATTGATCCTTTCCCATGATTCTTCATGGTGCAGGAATTTTCACAGCTTTGAAAACAGGCCGGTTGTGCTTAATATTTTAGCCATGAATATCTCAAAACCAGTGAAAAGGGTGGACAACGATGAGAAGGTATTGGGTCGGGCAAAGTTTATTGCGGATATGAAATTCGATGACATGCTCTATGCCCGGACCCTGAGATCAACGGTGCCGAGAGCAAAGATAATTTCGATCGAAATCCCGGAACTGCCTGAAGGTTACTTCATAGTCGACCACAGAGACGTTCCCTCCAACAATCGTGTGAAAATCCTCGAAAACGACATGCCTTTTTTCGCCGAGGATGTTGTGAATTACATCGGGGAGCCGATTCTGCTGGTGGTGGGACCTGATAGAGCGGTTGTTACGCAGATTCTTGAGTCGATAAAGGTCAAATATGAAGAGCTACCGGCGATTTTAAGCGTGGAAGAGGCTCAGTCCGGTGAAAAACCACCGATTTTCGGCGACGACAATCTGTTTGCCGATTACTATTTCGACAAAGGTGATCCCGATGCCGCATTTGAAAAGGCAAGCAGGATCGTGGAAGGCGAATACCGGACAGGCTATCAGGAGCACATCTATCTGGAAACCCAAGGGATGATCGGCATTTATCGGGATGGTAAGCTCACGGTTTATGGCTCGATGCAGTGTCCTTACTACGTCAAAAACGCACTGATTTTCGCCACCGGCTGGGATGGAGACAGGATACAAGTGATTCAGACCACTACGGGTGGCGCGTTTGGAGGCAAAGAGGACTTCCCATCGCTGATCGCCGGTCACGCAGCATTTGCAGCCATAAAGGCCGACGGAAAACCCGTTCAGATCATCTACGACCGCGTGGAAGACATAATCTCCACGACGAAAAGGCATCCGTCGATCGTCAAGCACCGAACAGCGCTGGACGAGAACGGCAACATCATCGCCATGGATGTTGACATTATCCTCGACGCAGGCGCCTATGAGACGCTATCGCCTGTGGTCCTGCAGAGGGCCATGTTCGTTGCGACCTCGGTTTACAACGTTCCCAACCTGAGGGTGCGGGGGCGCGCCTACGCCACCAACCACGTCCCGGCGTCAGCATTTCGCGGGTTTGGCGGGCCTCAGGGCGTTTTTGCGGCGGAACTTCACATCACGAATGTGGCTGAGGCAGTGGGCGCCAACCCTCTGGACTACAAGCGCCGTTTCTTCGTCAAGAAAGGCGACACAACTGCCACAAGCGGTCTCCTGCGGCGCCACGTCCCGCTTCAGGAAATAGCCGATGCACTCGACGAGATGTCCGATTTCCGCAGGAAATATGAGGAATATCGAAAAAACCAGCGCAAAGGCACCCCATGGCGCGGGATCGGCATATCCTTTTTCCCTCATGGATGCGGCTTTACTGGAAAAGGCGAGGAGATCATTCGGGGAACGGCCTCGCTGAAACGATACGCCGATGGGAGGGTCGAGATACTGGTTTCCAGCGTGGAGATGGGACAGGGCGCACAGACAACTTTACGCAAGATCGTGGCTGAAACGCTGGGGATCCCTTACACCGAGGTCATCTACGAGAACCCTGACACCGACCGTGTCCCTGACTCAGGCCCCACTGTGGCATCGAGGACAGTGGTCATCGTCGGAGGTCTGCTGGAACGGGCCGCAAGGGAGCTGAAGGAAAGATGGTCGGAGCCCGGGGAGATCACCATAACAAAGACTTACCGCCACCCGTCCTACATCCAGTGGGATCAGGACAAACTCAGGGGTGATGCCTATCCTGAGTATTCGTGGGGCGGCAATGTGGTGGAGGTGGAAGTCGATCCCGTGACCTTTGAGATCAGGGTTGTCGGAGTCTGGGGCGCCTACGATATCGGGACACCCATCGACGAGCGGATCATAAGGGGCCAGATTGAGGGCGGCGTCAAACAGGCGCTTGGATACGCCACGATCGAGGTTATGGAGACGAAGAACGGCAGGATACTTCAAGCGAGCCTTACTGACTACATCGTGCCGACGTCCAAGGACTTCCCGCGCGTGATCTTCAAGCTCATCCCGTCTCCTTACGAATACGGTCCTTACGGTGCGAAATGCGCCGGTGAGGTGCCGTTCGTCGGGCCGGCACCGGCATTGGCTGCCGCTGTCCAGCAGGCAGTCGGATTCAGGGTTGACCGAATCCCTGTAAAACCGGAATGGTTGCTGGAAAAGGAACTGAAGAAATGAGGTAACGGCGAACGATAGTGATTTCGGAGTAAAGTTTTAATTAAATTTGAGCACTTGCGTGATCTGATTCATCTCATTATCTTTGTTCCGCTTTTATCCCAACTCGCATCATGGACAGAGAATTCATTGAAAAGGTAAGGGAATCAGTCGATATCGTCGATGTCATCAGCGATTACGTTGAACTGAAAAAAACAGGCAAACAGTATCGAGGTTTGTGCCCATTCCACAAAGAAAAAACACCATCGTTTTATGTCGATCCCGACAAAGGGGTTTATCACTGTTTCGGATGTGGAGCTTCGGGCAACGTTTTCAGATTCCTGATGGACATCGAGAAGATCACGTTTTCCGAAGCGGTGATGCAACTTGCGAAACGGGCAGGCATCGAGCCGCCTAAAAAGGCTGGCAAAAAAGCGCTGGCTCGCCCGCTGAAGTTGGTCGAATTGGCGGCCGAGTTCTTTCATAAAAACCTGTTTATGCCCGAAGGCAGGAGGGCGCTCCAATATCTCAAAAAGCGCGGCATAAGGATCGAAACGGCGACTTATTTCAAATTGGGTTATGCCCTGCCCGACGGAAGGAGTTTTTTGAAATACGCCGCTCAAAATGGTTTTTCGGAGCAGGAAGTGGTCGAAGCCGGGCTTGCCACAAAGCGTGAGGACAGGATTTTTGACACGTTTCGGGACAGGCTGATGTTTCCGATAAGAAGCGTTGGAGGGACGGTTATAGCGTTTGGCGGCCGGGCACTCAGCGATTCCGCGATGCCCAAGTATCTAAATTCGCCAGATACGCCGTTTTTCAAGAAAGGCGAGACGCTTTATGGACTTTACGAGGTCAAAGGCAGCATCCGCGAGAAAAACGTTGCCATCATCGTCGAGGGGTATATGGATTACCTGATGATGTATCAGACCGGGTTGAAATATGCGGTGGCGCCGCTCGGAACAGCGCTGACGGAGCAACAGGCGAGGGTCATCGGGCGATACGCGAAACGTATCTATCTGCTCTACGACGGCGATGAAGCAGGCAGAAAAGCGGCCCGTAGGGCGTTGCCCATATTGCTGGCGGCTGGCCTGAGACCGAGGGTGTCGCTTCTGCCTGAGGGTGAGGATCCGGCAAGCCTGATTTTGCAGGGCGAACGTCAGGTCGTGATTGATGCGCTCAGAAACGGCCTCGATACCGTGGATTTTCTGTTGGGACAGGGAGAAAGAACGCTTGATGACCCGGATAAAATGGCCGAAGTTATCGCCGAGATA
>JAMOPK010000354.1 GCA_027064565.1 Caldifarciminota bacterium
ACCGGCTGCCCCCTGAAAACTATCGGCTGTTCCGGATAGGCGAACAGGATGTTTTGGGGACGTGCTGCCCTTTCGATGGCGAAACCCATCACGTCGGTGAAAAGTTCCGGCCGATACAGCCCGATGATCCAGAACTTGTTGAGGGCAATGACCAAACTGCCTCTGGAATCGGTGAACACGGCCGGTTTTTGTCCGAGCTGGAGATACACCTTAATAGGGACGCCGCCCGTGAACAGGCCATAGACCGGCAGGCTCTGCCAGTCCTGAAAACTGCTTCCCACTTCCGCCCAAGACGGGCCGGGAAGTATTCCGCCTCCTGCACTGGATTTGCCGAAAAGACCCGACTCAAGGCTCAATCTCCCCGGAATCACGATAAGCCGTTCTGGAGGCACATCTTTGACCATTCTCATGATGTCTTTATCGGGATCAACCAGTATCAGAAAATCAGGGTTGTTCAAATCGGGCACCGTGTCGCGAACAGTCTTGCCCATGAACTTCCATTTCTGTTCTGCGACCCTCGTTATGACGGAGATATCTGCATACTTCAGCTCGGAGACAAGTGAGCGTATAAGTCGGATTATCGGATCGGGATGCGAGGATAGGATCAGGCCGGTGCTTTTGCTGCTTATCACCTCTATGCCGATCACCCGGCTGTTGTTCAGAGTATCGAATTCCCCCTCTAACGGCTCCAGCCTGATTGAATAGGTGTGCAGCCCGAGCGTAATCGGGGAGAGCGAGAACCTGAAGGCGTAATCCCCCGGTCCGGCATGCCATGAAGTGTCAATAAGGACGTTTTTCCCCTCCTTGACGCTCAGCCTAATTCTTCCAGCCCCGCCCGAAAGTTTGATGCGAACGGAGACATCGGCGTTCTCCCCTTGATGGGTCACCGATGGGGCCTCTACCGACCTGATTGCAAGGTCGATCCCCTGCTCAACGAGAGGCGGTATCAGGAAAAAGACAGGCTTATTCCTCACCAGCGACAGGGAATACAGGTCTTCCGGTGCATTGTGCAGCCCATCGGTCACAACCACGCAATATCTCCCCCGCGAGTCCTTGAGTGGCAGTGATAGGTCGGTGTAATCGCCTGCCGGAGAATCCGGTTCGGTGACGTAAATGGTATCCGAGAAGAATTTTCTGACCTTTGCGAGAGCATCCGGGATTCTGGATACCGTCGAATCCGCCCATTCCCACTTTTGATCAGCCATCATGCTCGGAGAAACGTCGCGATACAGCACAAAATCCGGTTTTCTGGTGGTTCGGTATCTCACCGACACGCCCGACAGGAAGGCAATCAGAAGGAAAGTTCCAGCGAACCTGAGAGCAAACAGGTCAGGCGGTCTGGCCTTCCAGTAAGCGGCAAGGGCAATTATGAGCGCAAGGACAAAGGCTAAGATAAGCGACATTTTTGAATGTTATTCCAGACCGATCGGTTTCACGAACAACCTGTAGGTTTTGTAGTGTTTGCCCCTCATGAATTCGGCAGCTCTGATGACCAGGTAATTGTCCTCAAGCAGCCACGAGACCTCGCATTCCTTGATGTATCCGAGATCAAGCGCCGATTTCATCATTTCGTAGTAAAGAAGCGAGTCCACACCTGATTTTCTATAGCCCTTTCTAATTCCGAGAGTTATCAGCCTTGTCCTTGAGATCTTTTTAATGTTCAGGAGGTAGGGAAGCGCTGCAAAAAGGCCGGGGCCAACGATTCTGCCGTTAAGTTTCTTTATAACAACATTGACATCCGGTATGATGAGACCGAAGGCCACCGGTTCACCATCCCTTTCAACCATTTTCGCCAATTCCGGGATGGCGATCTGTTTCAAATCCTCAGCGATATGGAAAAACTCTTTCCTTGTCCAGGGCACGAACCCCCAGTTCTTCTCCCATGCTTCGTTATAAATGACGATTATTTTCTCGACCTCTTCTTTCCAATTCTTGATGACAATGTTGCGGATGGTATAGCCGCGCTCCAGCGCACGTTCGGCCAATGGCTTAAGCCGTTTCTGGAGCCTATCGGCAAATTTAAGAAACTCATCATCGATTTTAATGAGATAAGCAAGGAGGTCTTTGGCTTTCCTGAACCCATATTTTTCCACGAGATCAACGTAATAAGGCGGGTTGTAGGGCATCATTACGACAGGGGGGAGGTCATAGGCGTTCATGAGCATCCCGGTGACGTCATTCGTGCTGAAACTCGCCGGCCCCAACACCTGCTCCATGCCCTCCTTCTCATGAAACTCAATGACCGCATCAAAAAGCGCTTTTGCCACCTCAAAATCGTTTATCGTCTCGAAGAATCCCCACAGCCCCGTTTTCTCATCATGGAATTCGTTATAGTTGTAGTCGATATGCGCGGAAATCCTGCCAACCACCTCTCCGTCTCTCTCAGCGATGAACAGCTGAACCTTGGCATGCTCGTAAAATGGGTTTTTCTCCGGGTTAAATCTCTTTTTCTCCTCGCTTATGATCGGCGGAACCCATGCAGGCCAATCCTTATAGACTTTCCATGGGAATTTTATGAACCTCATCAAATCCTTGCTGCTTTCCACAGGTCTCACCCTAACCATAAGATACCTCCTTTGCTGTGATGAAATGAGATTTTATTGATGCGCCCTCTTTGTTGCAAATGCAAAATTATCGTTGTCTGGCGAGACGTCCAACCCACTGAAACAGGGGGTTAGAATTACAAGATTATGGGGATTTATAGTTCCCTAAATCGAGTTCTGGTATATAATGGACAACCATCAAGATTGAGGTGATATGTTATGCTAAAATTTAACCTTTTGGTTAAATTGCTGGAAGAAGAAAACTGGGATAGAATTCTGGAACTCGTCCCCGAACTTCGCAGGCTCGATGGACTTTGGCAGGGAACCAAATACCATTACACCGATGCATGGACGCACACGAAGCATGTCGTCAAGGGTGTTAAGCTTCTCCGAGCGAAGCTTCAAGGAAAAGGAGTTAACATCGATTTCTCGCCACCTTCCGAAAGCGGTTTTTTCGGTTTTGCGGCCAGAGATCAGCTTTTCGACCCACATGTCGAAAAATGGTTGCTTTCAACACTATCCACTCAAACGCCATCAGGTGTTTCATTGTGGGACATAGTTCTGGTGGCCGCCTTGTTCCATGACATAGGTAAACCGGACACAGCTGAAGATGTGGGAGACGGTATAAGAGTTCATTTTATTGGACACCCTGAGGTAGGTGCACAGCTTCTGACGGACAAACTTCAATCCCTTGCATTTGAGGAACCATGGAACAAGGTGATAGAACTCGTAAAAGAGCACTTCTTGCTACTTTCCGGTTTCAATTACAACTTTCCTGAAAAAAGATATGTGCCGGATGTCAGGTTAGATATGGCTTTTCGGGCTATGCTTTTGGCCCTGAGCATAGCCGATATAATCTCATCAAAATCCAGCCATCGTTTTGAGGAATACATGGAGTATCTTGGAGCCGTGGCATGGTATTGGCTGCATTTTGAGCCTATATTGCTTCTCAAGGAATACTTTTTCTCAACAGAATATCATCCAGATAAATATCTGTATATCAAAAAAGCCACCTATCGAATCATGGATGTGCCTGAGAGTAAACACAATGATACTTTGGATAAAATCTATGTGGAGCGCAAAGGCAGGAGAATCAAGTTATCCCGTGAATTTGTAAAAATGGTCGAGTTCACAGCCAAAAGCCCTGTTTACGTGACGATAAGAGAGGGGGTTAAATTTGCGAATTTCCTGTTCGAAAAACTGCCATCTTCCCGGAATATTTTTGAGGATAGGGTAGCGAAAAACCGAAAAATGAGGATCGTTGCAAACGCTTTGAGTATCCTAAAAGAAAATCGCCTTGAGAATAAGTGTGACGGGTGTCTTGCTCTGGCTGCCTCAGTTTTGTGCGATACAGGCAACGTAGGAAGGGCGTCGGAACTCGCACTCCTTATAAGCGATGTTTCCCTGATGGCCAAAGTAGCAAGGTATTGTGGAGAGAGAAAGCTCAAAGACAGGATCAGACGTAAATCAGCCTTTTACCTCGGATGGGTGCGCGGGTTTAAAAAACATCCCGATATTTCTCATTGGCTTGGACTGCATTGCGATGCGATCCAGTTTTGTGTATGGGATCAGGTTTTTCAAAAACTGCTGTCCGAGATTACATCTTCCCCTCCATTCACCTCAGGCAAAGCGTTAGGGGAACTGCAGAGGTTATATCTGAAATTCTGGGAGTGCCCGGAATTGAGAAACTGGATATCAGAATATTCCACATGGACGATGGGACACTACGAAGTTTTGAAACACGGAGATAAAGCCAGAGAACTCTGTGTCATGCTGGTGAGTTCTATGAAATATTTAGAAAACACATCGATTTTGCAACGCATAGCCCGTGATGAACAGCTTCTTGCAGCGGCGATACCAACTATTCCCCAAGTGATACTTTATGTGGAGGGAAAAGGGATTTTGCGGGCGACATTAAGCTACGATATAGGTAAAAAGGCAAGAAATCTGATAAAGCAGTTACTTGAATCTCCTTGTGGATGTGACTCTTTTAGACTCCTTGTGGAATTTTTGGGGTTTAAACAAATCGAGATCAGAGATAGAAAAGACCTGTTTGATGTCCTCAATTACATAAGAGAGGACCTTGGACTACCCATGATTTTAAAGGCCGATAAAACAAAGGGGCTGGCGGATATGCCAGCCCTTCTGAAATATTGTGCTACTCAATGTTTAAACGAACTTATGAAACTACCAAGAGAAGGAAAACGCATAAACTTATTGAAACGATTGACTAAACTTCTTATAGGCCCTTTCTCATAGCTGGCAGCGAACCCCATTTTATTAAACGCATATTGTCGACGGCTCCAATTTCTCAAACTGAATTTTGAAACTTTGTTTTACGGTGGCTCTCCCCCCATTCCCTTCTTATACTACATTTCACAAACGAAGAGCCACCGTTTAGCTTTTACCCCTGCCCCAAGATGGAAGGCCCTTATCCATTCCAATTCTCAAACTGACTCAAAATAATCGAAAGCTTCCAAGCTACATTTTAAGTGGAAATGTCAATGGGGTAGAAATAAGGAGACAGTAGAGACCATTTGTCCGACAAATTTTTTTCAAGCTGAGCGAAAAGAAAAGATAGTTTATCCCTTTAATTTAAGGAAAAATATCTGGCAATAAAGTAGTTACATCAATGTAAAAAAATTTTACATTGAACCGGGAAATTTTAAGGATTTTTAACATTTTATGTTGTATTGGGTCATTTTCTTGTTCAAGGTGGGATAAGAAATGTGGAGCAACTTGGCAGCAAGGTTTTTTTTGCAATTTGTAGCCATCAATGCTTTTATGATTTGTTGTTTTTCTAATTCATCAAGAGACAGAAGATGATGCGAATCAGCGCTAATTATTTTTTTCAGTTTTTCAGAGGTTATTTCTTCTTCATTTTCGTCTATTTCAATACTTCTTACAATGTTTTGTAACTGAAGAACATTGCCTTCCAACTGAAGGTTCAACAACATGTATCTTGCATCCGGAGAAAACTTGACTTTAGGCTGAAAAGAGTCTCTGTTGCGATTCAAAAAATGCTCAGCAAGTAACAATATGTCTTCCCAGCGTTCCTGCAATGGGGGGATTGTCAATGTCCTTTCAAACCTGAAAAACAGGCTTTTAGGTAATTTCCCTCTTGTCCGGACGATATCCTCCTCATCAGATTCCGCGAACAGGTATAGTCGCCCACTTGAATTACGCTCCTCTCTGATAATGTCAAGTATTTCAAGAATGTAGTTGTGCATCTCTCTATGGATATTCGTTATCTTGTTGACAAAAAATAGAACCGTTAATCCATCCCTAAAGGCTTTTCTGCCTTGCAAAATAAAGTTTTTGACCTCTTCTGGCGTAATCGTATTCGTCAAAGTTATAAATCTCACATTCCCATAGAGGGATTTTAAGTAGTCTTTCACCGAATGGACAAAAAAGGATTTGCCAACACCAGTTTCTCCTGAAACTATCAGTGAAAAAGTATTGTTTCTTTTTAAGGATTTTAAGATCGGCGTGATTTTACTGACCAATCCCGGGTTTTCAGTGAGAAATAATTTGAAAAATGCTGAATATTCTCTTTTTTGAGACTCCATAATTATCCCCTGCTGCTTGGAAGAAAGAAACAATTTGATCTTAGGGACAAGAGAATTAAACCCTCTGTCTTTAGACCAATAGTCGTCTGCGCCCAATCTCACGGTGCTGGCGGCTTCTTCTCCTCCCGCCTCAGCAGAAATAACTATTATGTGTGCACCACTTTGCTTAAAAATTGGAATTAATTTCTCGGCCGTTGTATTCCCTTCAAGGTAATAATCGAGAAGGACCATGTCAAACTGACCAGTCTTTAGAAGCTTTTGAGCCATAGTGGAATTTGTCGCGAGAAGGACTTCCACGTCTTTAAAATTTGCCTTTATATCGTCGCTGAGCGTTTCGGCAAAATTAGCATCGTCGTCAACTACCAATATCCTTGCTTTTAGCGGAGTATGAATAGGCTTTTTATCATTTTTATTTTTCTGGATGGCCATTTCGAGATAATTTTATAATGTCCGTGATGTATAATCAACTCCCCGAAGGCACTTTGCCGTTTTGTTTGTGGTGGCAAACACAACCGGAGAGTCATCAAGGTGATACAGAAAACTATAAGTCCGCTTTAATCTCTTTGCACAGCTTAGCATGCCTGCCACAATCCTGTCCTGCCGCTATCGCTCGATGGTGCATTGTGTCGGGACGGCTGTCTTCCTGGTTCAGTGAGGCTGGCGTCACGATGGGGTGGGCGTTATGGTGGGTCGGGCGTCATGGTGGGTCGGGCGTCATGGTGGGTTGGGCGTCTCGCCCGACACCTCTCTCAGATTCACATAACCGGTAACTCCAAGCATGGTGCCATCAGGTGACCGCTCTGCTTCGGTGCCGGGATGTGGGGAAGCTGAGGGCAAATCTGTGGTCAGTGACTGACGGCCGGGGACGGCCGTCCCACCCCTGTTTTATGTCCC
>JAMOPK010000355.1 GCA_027064565.1 Caldifarciminota bacterium
GGCGAGCGTCGCAACGCGCCTGCCGCTCACGTCATACACCGCAAGCTCAATTCTGGTCTTAGCTGGCAACGCGAAGCGGATTGTGGCCATTCCACCCACTGGGTTGGGATATGCGGGGGCAAGTTCAAGCCTGAGCGGAAGATTGAAGTTGTTTTCCTCTTTCACCGATGGCATTCCGGTGACAAAATAGAGAGCGAAGCTGTCCGTTATGTCGTAACCATGAGGATCGATGGTTCCATCGTAGTAGTATTGCAGGCCGACAGACCCATTTTCGTTTTCGATTCCCACAGTGTAGTCAGTTTGGGCAGGTTCTGTCTTATACAGTATCGCGATGGGGCCGTCTCCGGTCGGGGTCGGGTAGTAAGCGGGATCATAGAGCTGGATCTGGAAGGTCTCCAGAGAGCCGCTGGAGCCGTAATGGGGAACGCCGTTCCATTCGACCACGAACACGTGCTTCAGACTGTCGTATCCGTAGGCCACGGTGCCGCCGTTGCGAGGATTGAGGTCGTCCCAGCAACCCGCGATAAGGCTGTTGGGATCCCTGCTGTTTGGGATGTTTGTGTTGGAATAAGCATGTGAACTTGTTGTCCCCATGGCTATCCAGCCGTTTGAGCAGACTGAAATCACAGCGTAGGACTGCCCGTAGAACGTGAATGTGAAGGGCAGGGTCACGTGTCTGGTATCGTCGTCGCCAAGCGTTAAAGGTGTTCCAAACCCGCCGCTGTCAGGCGCGACTTCGATCCAGTCGAATTCCATTCCGCCCTGATCGTATGGGTCATAAGCATAGTAGCCATAGCTGTCAGGGCCTGACGGCATGGCACGGGGGCCACCGATGACAAACGTGATGGGCAGATCCTGTTCGAGCCCCAGATCGTCATAGACATGAAGTTCTGCGGCGATTTCTGTTCCCCGAGGTGTAGCCGGATCGACGCTGAACCTGATGGCTTCGTTGGAAACTGCGGATGAATCCGGTAAAAGGGCCGGGAAATGCACAACTGAGTCGATGATTTGCACGTAATCCGAGGTCACCCTGAACACGCCGGTCAGGTTGCCGGAGGCTGTGCCGCCTGTATTCCTCAGTTCAGTAACGAGATCGATCGTCTCTCCGGGATCAACCAGTCCGTTGTTATTGCCAAGGGTGTCAATGATCTCAAAGTTATCCAGCACGATGAAAGCTGGCGGCATGGGCGGTGTAACCACAACGTCATCGATATACCAGCCCTCACGCTGCACTGAACCATCGGAATGGAAACGGAACCTCAGGTGTGCCACGGTGCCGGATGGATAATCGCTGAGCGAGATGTTGACCTGCACCCAGCCATTGGATGAACCGTTGAAGGAGGCGAGTTCCTCCCATGTGTTGCCACTGTCGGTAGAAATCTCGACATAACCATAATCGTAGCCATTTTCTGTTGCATACCATGTCCAGAAGGAAAGCTCTGCGTCGTTGCCGAGAATGATCATGGGCGAGTAGAGAGAGGCATCGGCACTGCTGGGATACTGGCCGTTATCCACACCGAAGTAATAGGAATACTGTCCGCTATGTGACCTTACGGTTGTCAAATGCCATGCATCGTTGCTTCCTGAGTGCGTCCAGAGGTTTGCCGTGGTGTCATCGAATGTCTCGAATATGCCCGTCCTGCCGACGATCAAGACGAACGAGTCCTGATAGGCAAAGCCGTCTGCGCCGGTTATGTCGATTCTTATGACCGGGAACGGTGGAGCGGGGGCCGAGCTGTCAATGGCCACAATAAATGGGGTGGTGCCCCTGACCATCGACTGAGTGTCGATGAGTCCGAAAAAGCTTGTGTCGTTCAGGATAGTCAGATAAGGTGCATCCGTGGAAATGGTTGCCGATACGCTGTCAAGTGGCATGTGACCGGTGTTCATCAGACCGAGGGAAAGGGATACAGTTTCACCGGGTTCGCCTACGTTGTTGCCGTTTCCGTTGATGGTGTCGGTGACCCAGTGTCCAGCATAAACGATCTTGGGGGCGAGCACTTTGCCAACTGCAAATCTGGATGTCCATGTCGAATCGTTGGCATCGGAGAACTGAATTTCAAAGTGGATTATATGCTGGTCAGGTGTGTTGTGAGCGACTGTGAACTCAAACGGAGGTTCTCCGTAAAGGGAATCGCCGGGGACGATATCGCCGTAGCTGGTATTGGGCTGAGTGATTGTGACGAATGTATCTTCCGAGGAGAGGACAGCAGTTACGGAGTAAGCTGTGTCAAGGCCGAAATTCCTGGCAAGCACGCTCATCTGAATTGTTTCGCCCGGATTTATGGCGCCATCGCCGTTGCCACCGACCGAATCCGAGAGGACATTTGCCCTGTAGCCGACATAGGGGTCTTCGGATATGGGCACGATTTCAGCGCTGAACGGCAGGAAATTGTAGCCGGTAACTTTAAGGGTGATGAGGTCAGCAGTAAGCGGCTCGATCTCAAGTGTCACAATTCCATTTTCATCAGTAAATCCCCTTGCCAGCACCAGTGTATCGGCCTGAACCATTGCGACAAGGGCGCCCTGCACAGGCCCGTTCGGTCCGGTAACCGATATCTGGACTCTCGACGAAGAGTCTATCGAAACGGATGTCGGATATACCACGTCGAACGTGTTAGGGACAGCGGTTCTCACACGGAGGGCCGGGTCTCCAAGGAGCGTAAACTCCTCAAATTCCTCAAGGGTTTTCTCATGGTCAGGCGTCCACGGATATGGATCGCAGCCACCCGGCAGATAGTATTTGTCATACATCCAGAGTTTTGCGTAATTTATCACGCCACCGATGTAGGGTAGCGGGGTCTCATACTGGTTCGTCGTGGTGTCGTTCGGATAGTTGGGGTCAAAGCCCGGGAAAAGGGCATCGATAAGGCCCCTGTCGATCTCATCGTTGTAGCCGGAATAGGATACCCTTGAAAGTCCCATCGATGCGACTGCTCCGCCGTCGGGATCACGCACAAACTCTTCGGCGAGGCATTCGTAGGAGCCAGAATTCTGGTCGGTCTCGCCGTCGAACCAGCCGGTGCGGCAGTTGAGGCTGAAGACCACAGGCGTCATATCGCCGTTGTGAAGGGATGTCATGTGCTCGGTCGTCAGCCTCGGATGTCCCCATCCGTCAATACTTCCGCCGCCGTTCCTCGAATCACCATGGTCACGGTGGTTGACAAGCCATACGCCGTTGTTGATGGCATTGATCACTCCCGACGTGGAGCCCGGTGGATTCCCGTCCTCATATTGCCTGTCGATGTTGTAGCCCATGGGCTCGAGGTAGTTGTAAATGGCCTCGCTTGTGTAAACGAAATACCTGTCGCTCTGGTTGTAAGCTGCAAGGAGCATGCTGTTGAGCCAGTCGTAAGGCTGGGCCGGATCCGATTCGTAAGTTATGATTTTCCGAACAACAATGCCGAGCTGTTCGGCGTTGTCCACCGAGAGTCTTCCGATAAACACATCCTGCATGGGGATGCTGTCCTGCCCGATCTCGTCCATCTCACCATAATAGACATCAGCGGCGGTATAGATTTCTTCGTGAGAATGCACGTGTTTGTAAAATGTGGGTATCATGTCCGCATCGCCGACTATGAGCACAAAGGAAGGCGGTATCTCCCAGTTGTTGTAGGCATTTATTACAAACTGCCTTATCTCCTCGGCCGACGGGTTGCTCCCGATCTCCGAGAGCCTGACGACTTTGGTGATTATTCCTTGCTGGTGGTGGTGCAGGGCGAGCGGAAGGATGGAATCGTAAAGGTTATCAGGGACGATAATCAGAAGGTCAGCGGCGTTCTCAGGAATCGTCACATTACTGACGTGGATGCCGGTGTTCAGTCCCCTGAGCGTCCACCTGTTGTTTTTGAATCCGCCGGCCATCACAGGATAGTTCACAAGGTAGTTCGCGAAGAACTGCTCAAAATAGGGCGACACGAGCCTTGGATCGTAGTATGAGCCACCTCCATGGAATTCGACGTCGACTGTGGCCTCCCTAATGACTATCAGCTGGCGGGTCCTGGGATTGTATTTGAACGGCAGAATCAGGACGTTGCGCATTTCCACACCGCGGATCATCGCCGAAGACGATATGTTGGCGACTGCGGATGGATATGTTGTGTCCATCGAGTAGAACTCGCTATCCATGGTGAACGGGGGCTCAGGTGCTGATGGGTCATCCACCGGTTGAGGCTGGGCCGGATACAGATAGATATCCTTCAGTGTGTCTGCTTTGATCACGTTCCAGCTCACGAACACTTCCGCACCATGAGGCACAGCAAACCATCTACCGATGGCCGGAATCTCGGGTTTGCCGATCTCGGCGCTTCTGCTTCCACCGGGGATGTAAATTCTGTCATATTTTGAGCCTTCAACGCTCACGGACTGCCTGTAAAATCCGTCTACCCTCACATCAAAGGATATCCCTGAACCGGAGAACTCAGGTATAACTTGTATTGCGTTTGACGGTGATTCTCCGCCTCCCAGATTCACCCATTGCCAGTCGCTTTGATATGACTCTGAGGCACTCAGGCCCACGACCGATATGATCGTGAGCAACACTATTTTTAGTTTAACCATAAATACCTCCTTTAAAGTGGTATAATTCTCTTGATTGGAAAACAACGAGGAAGCGGGGATGGAAAGGCATCTCGACGGGAAAAGAAGCTTTATAAAATTTTTAATTTTCCGCATAGCAAATCCAGCGTAGGAAGCCTTATAAGGGTATTGGAGAAGTCTTCATTCCTCAAGGTTAGGGTAGGCTATTTACCGTTTTGTTTGTGATAGAAATTTTTGTTTCCCTGTGCCCTCTGTGTCTCCGTGTGAAAATGAAATAAAAATCACACAGGAACACGGTGAACACAGAGAGATGGACATAGAGTAAAGGATACCTCGTGTGAGATAACGAGGATTGATGAAGCGATGGCGGCGGGGCGAAATGCGGATAGGAATGATCAGTTATGCAAAGAGATTAAGGCAAATTTACAGATTATATCTTGCTGATAATCCGCCAGTTATGTTCGCCACCACAAAGTAAACGGCCAATAGCCGTTAGGAGGGACCGATTGAGAATCGTCTTGTCGAGGAGCGAGACGCCTGCCCCATCATCTCCAGCTTGAAAGGTTCATGGATCGGGTTTACTCTTAGACAGCTTTTTGAGCTCCCTGTGGATTTCTGTTATGCGCCATTCTATTGATGAGAGTATCCACAGCTCGAAATGGTTGGCTCTCATGAGCTGGTGCACGATGTAAATTATTTTGAAAGAGATGATGCCAATGGCGAGATCGATAACAGCATACCGCAATTTGTCTTCTACGAATATGGAAGCAACCAGAGATACGACCACCAGGATTGTGAAAATTATATTAGCCAGTCTGGAATTGAAGTTCGGAATGCCCCAATTCGCCCGACAATGGCCCGCACACGTTCCTTTTCACGTTTGAAAGCCTCAATTTCTTCAAGTAGCTCCTGGAGTTCATTCTGGAGCTCTTTTTCGTCCTTTTGTCCTTCAGCCATTTTGAACTCCTTCTTAGAGATTTAGAAGGCAGGATATAACGAAACAGTCATTCATTCAAGTTAGAGAGGTGAGATTATGGTCAAAAAGGTATGGGCAGTGCTGATAGCCCTTTCGGTTTTCGCTACACTTGGCGCCGAAGGGGCAAATTATGTGATAATCGTGCCGGACGCATGGGTGGAGGCGGTCCAGCCACTTGCAGAATGGAAGACAAGAAAGGGCATACTCACAAGGATAGTCCCGCTGTCCGAGTGCGGCTCATCTGCTTCTCAGATCAAAAACTACCTTGTAAATGCCTACAATACGTGGTTCCCAAGACCAAAATACGTGTTGCTCGTGGGTGAACCCGGTGTTATCCCCTTCGGCAGTGAAAGCGGTGTGTCAACGGATAGTTATTATGCTAATGTAGAAGGCGACTTCAAAAACGAACTTATGGTGGGCAGATTCTCGGTCTCCAACGCCGAGCAGGCTGCTTACATGGTTTACAAAACAGTCAAATACGAGAGCGATCCTTATCTCGAAGATTCCCTGTGGTTCATGAAAGGAACGACGATCGTGAGGGAAGACGGCGACGCGGATGATTCGCTTTACTACTGGTATGACGCAAGGATGGCCCACAATTTCTGGCGGGAGCGCGGGTTCGTGCAGATAGATTCGTTCTCAAGGTTCAGGGGCAACAACGCTGCTGATGTCTTGAACAGCCTGAACGATGGGCGGAGTATAGTTGTGTTCCGTGGGCAGTCCGTCGGACATTGGTGGAGCCCATTCAACGTCGATGTGGATCAGATGCAGCCGACATTCAAGTGGCCCTTCGTGATAGGCGCTACCTGCAGGACCATATCCAGTCAGGGCGATTACAACATGGATCGTGAGTTCACCCTCGCCGGCGATATTGAGCATCCAAAAGGTGCTATCGGATACTTTGGCACAACCACCGTGGTGAGTAACGGTGCATGGAGACGCAGCTATGTGACAAGAGGATTCCTCATTGCCATGTATTCCATGGACAGGCCGGTGACGCTCGGCGAAGCAACGGAAAGCGGCCGGATATACCTCTACGATAACACCGGGAACCTGACGGATTATTACGGTTTTCAGCTTATAGGTGACCCCGAACTCAACCTCTGGACCCATACGCCCATCACGCCCGAACTTACCTATACACAGGCCATCGCATTAGGCAGGACGGATACAATCAGCGTCACAGTCCGTTATCCCGATGGAACGGGGGTTCGCTCGGCACTCGTAGCAATCCACACAAAGAATTCCAATGATATCTATCAATCAGGTTACACAAACAGTTTGGGACAGGTTTCCTTTGTTGTGACTCCATTGACCATCGACACCATCGAATTGGTCATTACCGGTAAAAATCTTATGCCGACTTTCAGGGACATTATCGTCGTATCGGAAGGCGCCTATCTTACTCTCCTGTCCGACTCCGTGATGGAGCAGGACGGTAACGGAGATGGCGTTCTTAATCCCGG
>JAMOPK010000356.1 GCA_027064565.1 Caldifarciminota bacterium
CTCAAGGATATGCAGGGAAGGCGGAGAAGGATGACCCTCCCCGCCACAAAGGTCATCTCACCACGACAAACTTCCGGGATAACTTTCCAAACGGCGTCTCGGCGATGACGGTGTAAACGCCTGAGCAGCGAGGTTCCCACCTGAAGGTGTGCTGACCGGCATCAAGCTGCCCGTCAAACAGGACCGCCATCCTGCGCCCTGCCGCATCGTAAACCGCCAGCCTGACCATCCCACGACGAGGCAGAACGAGCCGAACGATTCCGTTGTCGCCGTTCCATTCAGCCATAAGCGCGGGAGTTTCCGAAGGACGGGTCGGAGGCTCGCTCACACGGCTCGGCGCAACCGTGTAATAGACCTCAAACGTGTCCACACTGCCTGAATCGATGGCGGAAACCGTGAACTCGATGTTGTAGCCCTTGCCGGAGTCGGACGTCACAACCACATCGTGCACCCTGTCGGCCGGCAACACCGAGTCAACGGTGACGTTGCTGTCGTTCACGGGCAGGCTGACGATCACCTCCGAGACCTGCATGGAATTGTCACGATTGGAGACCACCACACGCTGGAGCCAGTGGTCATCGCCCATGGACGTGGTGTCGATGACGCTGTCAGTAACCGCAGGAGTATAAATGTAGATGTCAAAACTCTTGGTGTAACCGCTGTTTACCCGCCATTCGTAACTTCCATCGTTGTCAGCATCGGTGACGCCGGCACCGAGGATCAGGATGATGCGGTCAGGTTCGTTTATGCCGGCCTTGAAAATCTCATAGGCGTTGGTGTTTCCGGCACCATACCACGGATGCTGGTAAAGGTGCCAATCCGGATCACTTGGGTCGCCGTTTGCGAAAGCTATGGAATCGGTTTTGGGGGGCAACCCGTGTCCCGGATAGACAAAATCCGCGAGGAGAGCGCATTCGGCTTCAGTCCAGACTGAACTGCCGTTGCCTCCAACGTTTTTAACAAAAAGGTAATTAAAGGGCATGGAATCCTCGGACGATGCGCCTATCGGCTCATGGACAAGCTCCTCGTTTACCGTGAAAGTTACTGTCGCAAGCCATTTTATGGGCGTTCCGGTGTAGATGTAGCCGCGATCGTTGTCCGGCAACTGATCCTGTTGCACGGGAGCTGAGACGTCAGTCTCGTAGTCGGGCGATGATGTCGAGACGATGGTATCGCGCCACGTCGGCTTTCCGATCCCCATGAATTCATGGCGCAAATATTCGAGGTAATCGTCCGTTGTTCCGTCGCTCGGATCATCGTCTGTGGTCTCCCTACCGATGACGTAGTTGTAAACGTCTTTGGAATAAGTCAGGGCTTCCGCCGGTGTCAACCCGTTCCGGGTCATCTGGAGAATAACGAATTTCAAAAACGCTGAGCCGTATGACACCGAGTGGCTTCCGATGTAAAAACCGGGAGAATCCTCCATCCACGCCAAAGCTATGCTCTTGATCGGCACAGATGACATGTTGGAGCTGCTGGTTTCCCATGGTCCCCAGGGATTAGCCCGTGCCCCACTCAATCGCAGCGTGAGACATGCATCAGCAAATACAAAGGCGTGCTGCCCGTTTTCGATGTCGTATGGTGTATCGACGTAGCCGTCACCGTTGGAATCCCTCCATGTTTTCAGATCAGAATAAAATCCGGCCACTACGTCGTTGGAAGTGCCACCCGGATAATCCCTGAGTGACCATCCGTAAGGCCAGCCGTGGTCGTTGAAAAGCACATTCCCCCGATGCAGGTTGTTCAGCTCGGATGCGATGTTGGACGCCGTGATGTCAGGATCATCGGAGGAGGTCGTATTCACATATAGCCTCTCGCCGCCCAGGTGGTTGGCATCGTTTTCAAGGTGATTTGCCAGCCAGACGCCTGAGTAGCCGGATGCGAGAAGCGAGCCATCGGGATTGGCGATTGTCAGAACCGCGCTGTTGGTGTTGTCAGGCGCCGCTGCGAGAGCGGTGGCCTCGTTAGACGAATAACCCGTTACAAACGCCAGAACCGCGTCGTGGTATTCGTCATCGTCGATGACCCGTGTGGTGGTGTCGGCGTCATACATGAAATCTGGCGTCAGGTCGGAAGGATCGGCCACAACGATGATGTATTTCGGCTTTATCGCTCGGAGGTCGTCGATCCGCTCGGAGATCAGGGATGTAAATTCGAGATCGACGTATTGGCCGCTGTAAACCTCGTGCAGGGTGTCGATGGCCGACCATCCCGACGAATTGCTGTTAAACATGATCACAACCGAGGAATCTGGGTTCTTGGCCTTGACTTGCGGCTCCAGAAGCCGGTCATGGATGATACGGCGCTTATCGATTTTCGCCTTTTGCACCGGCTCAACGTCTCGCCTTTCCACGGGCGGAGTCCTGACGGACTGGATGATCCCTACGGATGGAAAGCCCTTAGAGTCCAGATACTGATAGAAAAATCTGGATGTAAGTTTTTGGGATTTTATCTTAATTGGCGAGCCTGATAGCCCGGAGAGGAGTTTTTCGGCATAGCTGCTCAGAATCTTCTCATCGGTCACCCCGCTAATCTGAACAATGAGGGCCGTGTCAACGAGAAAGATGGTCGTGTCGCCGCTCTGCCATTTCGCTCCGTGTCCGTTGAAGACTGAGACCCAGCCTTTCGATTCGATTGCACTTCTCACATCAATCGGCTCTGTAAAAGAGGCTACCAGAAGCTTTCCACTAATGACGGAGAGCATAAACGGAACTATTAAAATATTCATCATGATTCACCCTCCTTTTGACACATAGGATTATCCAGCTAATTGGATTTGTCAGCAATGAATGGATGTCACAGTGTGCATTCAAAAATTCTTGACCACCCTGAAAGTCACGAGTATATTAAGAACCATGATGATCACATTCAATTTGATGAATTTGCTATACTTTGTGATAGCCATTTTGGGAATTGTGGCGCTGGTTTACCTGATCCTCCTGATCAGGGATGCCAGAACTGCTGTCCAGGAAGCCGTCAGGGTCATTCAGGATTTAAAAATGACGAATAAAAGGGCAAATAGGGTCATAGATGAGGTAGAATCAATCCTCAAACCTATTAGCTCAAGTTCGGATATTGGATTGCTCTTGGGATTAGTTTTGCCGCTCCTGGGCAGCCAATTGGGTCCTCTGCTGAGTAGTTTAATTGGTGGGAAGAAAAAACAAGGAGGGAATAAAAATGGCTGAGGAAAAAAGCAATGGCAGCGGATGGACTGTAACTGCGTTCATCACAGGTGCTATTTTTGGTGCCGCCCTTGCCTTTCTGATGGCACCTGAGCCGGGCAAAGAGACACGTAAAAAGGTGCTCTCGGAGGCCGAAAAGATCAGAGAACTGGCTATGAAGAAGGCCGCCGAGCTTATCGAAGAAGCCAAAAAGAAGAAAGAGAAAAAGGCTCGGACAGACGAAACCGAGGAAACAGCCGAGGAAAAGGAGGAGAATGAATGAGCGTTAAACTCGCCATAAACGGATTTGGTAGAATTGGAAGACTCGTTCTTAGGGCCGGACTCAAAAGGGAAAACCTCGAATTTGTCGCTGTTAACGACATAACCGATGCAAAAACCCTCGCTCATCTGTTCAAATACGATTCCGTGCACGGTGTTTATCCCGGAGAAGTCAAAGCGGAAGGCGATTACCTCATAATCGACGGCCATAAAATCCGCGTGTTCGCCATCAAGGACCCCGCTCAGATTCCATGGGGCGACCTTGGCGTTGACATCGTCATCGAGTCCACCGGCCTGTTCCGTTCGAGGGACAAGGCGGCTTTACATCTCCGCGACACGGTCAAAAAGGTCATCATCACGGCTCCGTCCAAAGGTGAGCCCGCCGACGTTACCATTGTGTTGGGCGTCAACCATCAGGCCTACGATCCCGAGAAACATCACGTGATCTCAAATGCCTCATGCACAACCAATGCCTTCGCTCCGCTGGTCAAGGTGCTCCACGAGAACTTCAAGATTGTCAAGGGAGTCATGACGACTGTCCACTCCTACACCAACGACCAGCGTATCCTCGACCTGCCGCACAAGGATCTGAGGCGCGCACGTGCCGCCGCTCAGAACATTATCCCGACGACCACCGGCGCAGCCAAGGCGATCGGCCTGATCTTCCCCGAGCTTCAGGGCAGACTCGATGCGATCTCCATCCGCGTGCCCACACCGGACGCATCCATCGTGGATTTCGCCGCTGTGGTGGAGAAGGAGACGTCCGTTGAAGAGGTCAACGAGGCGTTCAGAAAAGCAGCCGAAGGCGAACTCAAGGGCTACCTCCAGTATCTCGAAGACCCCGTGGTGTCCCACGACATAATTGGCAACCCGCATTCGTCCATCTTTGACTCGCTTCTGACCCAGGTGATCGGCGGCAACCTCGTCAAAGTCTTCTCATGGTATGACAACGAATGGGGCTACTCGGTCAGGGTAGTTGACCTCGCGGAATACATATCGACGAAATTCTAAGCCGATGAGGGCGGGCCTTTCGGCCCGCCTTTTTGGTTTTGAAACTCAAAATCTTCAACCACAATCATGAAATTAGATCAGCATTTTGTCGGTAAATTGTTTAATGTTAAATCGCCGCATGACGTTACCCTTTATCCCTCCGATTCCGAAAGAGCAAGATTAGAAAGGAATTTCAGGGGGAAATTCAAAGAAGAGTTGAAGCTTGGGGCTTTTGTTTCTTATTCCGGCAACAAAAAAATCCCTTTTTTGAGGTTATACCGTTATAAAGAGGCTTTTTCCTATAACCTTGTCAAAGAATTCCTGAAAAGATTTGAGGCCACTGAACAGGATTATGTTTTCGACCCGTTTTCAGGTCTCGGAACTACCTTGTTCACCTCCATGCTTTCGGGCATCCCGTCAATAGGTATAGACAAGCTTCCGATCGCGTATTTCGTCTCCATGACCTTGCCTAAGTTCCTTTTGTTGAAAGAAGGCGAGATGAAAAAACTATGGGAAAAACTTAAAAAATGGGTGGATGAAAGCGACCCGGCTGACGTGGCTCTTGATGTTCCTATCATGCGCAATGCGTTCAGCGAAGAAAATCTCCTGTTATTACGAAAGATGAAATCAGCAATTTTGAAGCTTGATTCGCCATACAAGGAGTTGTTTTTATTGCTGTTTTTTTCGATTCTGGAGGAATGTAGTTTTACGTCAAAAGATGGCCAATTTTTGAGGTTAAAAAAGGATAAACAACCCTCACATCCAATAGAGGCCATGCAAAGGAAGGTCGTTCAGGTGGAGGAAGACGTTTCAAACGCAAAATTATTATATTCGGGCTTAACCATCGATGAAAATATTATTCCGAAGGTTGAATATGGCGATACCAGAGACTTAAGCAATGTAGAATTTGAAAAAGAACCAACAATCATAATAACCTCTCCTCCCTACGCTAACAGATACGATTACACCAGAACTTACGCACTGGAGCTTTGCTTTCATTTTGTCCGTAATTTTGAGGAGTTGAAAGCGATAAGATACGGAATATTGCGCTCTCATATAGAATCCAGACTGTTAGATGACGAATATCCGCCTCACCCGGCAGTAAAAGAAGTTGTTGAGTTATTGAAAAGCAAAAAATTGAACAACCCCAGAATCCCTCACATGTTAACGGCGTATTTTGTGGACATGGCGCAGGTTATAGAACAGTGGCATAAAGTGTTATCTAAAGGTGCAAAGGTGGCGGTGGTGGTTGATAACGTTAGATTTGAAGGTGAGATGGTTCCGGTTGACCTGATACTCTCGGAAATGGCCGAAAATGTCGGGTTTAACGTCAAAGAGATTATTGTGGCGCGCTATAAAGGCAACAGCTCTCAGCAGATGAAAAAATACGGCAGGGTTCCGGTTAGAGAAAGCATATTGATATGGGAGAAATAAAAGATGAACTCTGAAAGAAAAGAGGAAAGATGGTTCATCGACCAAATCACTAAAAGCCAGTTCTTTCACAATAAACTTCACGAGTGGAAAATGCTTGAAATTGCCGATGAACTGGATGGCATAAAGGGCGAGTTGTTTGATTGGAATCTGGACGAGCTGAATATTTCGAGGAATGCGTGGGACAAAATAATTCACAGGGGCATAAAACCGATAAAGATTTTTAGTCACCCGAAGGTATTGATTTCCAATCCTAAGCTGATAAGCTATTATAGGATGCTGGCTATGGTTTCGCAAAAATCCATGTCAGCTAGGATTGCCTGTAACAGGATACGAAAAAGGTAAACGAGGCCTCGATGAAACGATAGCTCTGGAAATATCCAAGCATTTGAATCGGATCATAAGCACTTTGATCGAACAAGACGAAGAAGTTGACAGGAGGGAATTCGATCTGTGGCGAGGAATGGCAGCAGGATCACAGGCTCAGGGATCCTGGCAAAACGTGAAAGGTGATCGTGCGGAGCTGTTGATAAAAGAACTGGTAGAACGATTTATCAGGGAAAGGGAGCTTGTTGTAGAGGTTTCTGACCATGGCAAAAAGAAGGAAATGCGATTGGTAGATGGCAGTATTCTTATCATGGGTAGCGAGCCTGACATTGGAGTTTACAAAAATGGCACCATTTGGGTGGCTGTGGAGATTAAAGGAGGCATTGATCCAGCCGGAGTCCTTGAAAGATTTGGAGCCGTTTTGAAAAGTTTGAGGAGAGCCAAAATTGAAAATCCGGAAGCTGTTACTGCCCTCATAATGAGCACAACATCGCTCACAGATAAAGTTCGTGAGGAAATATCACGTGGCAGGGGAATTATCGATTATTTCTTCACTTTAGAAGATTTGGTCTCAGATGCCAGCAAGCAAAGCAAATTCCTGAAAATATTGGGAATTAAAAACTTAAAATGGAGGCAAGCTATGATCAGAAAATTAGCCATAAACGACCTTGAGGACAGCGCTTATGCCGGCAGGGTCGTGTTTGTTCGCGTTGATTTCAATGT
>JAMOPK010000357.1 GCA_027064565.1 Caldifarciminota bacterium
AAGCCACCATCAGGACAGATGGGATGGTCTCCGTCGGACGGAGTGCCTGAGTCACCCGGATGAGGCCGGTCAAAAATTGGCTTAATCCTTGATGGAACAGTCAAAGATGGAAAGAGGGAAAGCACCAGCATCGGTGGGACGGCCGTCCCCGGCCGCCATAAAAGCCAGGAGGGTTGAATGACGACCCCGGTTATGTTGCTTCCAACCGATGTTCGGATATAAGTTCGGACAGCCATAAAAATTGTTAAACAAGCGCCGCTCATTTGAACAAACAAAACCTACTTCTCACCCTCCACAATCTCGCCTCTGCCCCCCGTTTATAAAAATCTATCAAGCTGTAAACATCGGGTGTATTTCTCAGCCTTTGTGCCCGTTTGACTCGAGGACATTGCAAATCTATAATCTTTTACATGAAAGGATTACTTTTACGACGTGCACGGGAACTTGAGGCAGCAGGCCTCCTGGAGGAGGCTATAAAAGTTTACGACGAGCTTATTTATAAACATTCCGATGACCCTTCCCTCTTTAACCTTTACGGCGATTTGCTGCTCCGATACAACAAGCAGCGCGAGGCGATAGAAAAATACTACAAAGCGGAAGAGATCTATGAAAAGGAGAAGTTCACCGAGCATTCCGTTGCTATCCTCAAAAAGATTCTTAGAATTAACCCTGAAGAGCGTCGTGCTCTCCTCAAACTCATTGATTTTTACCTGAGCGAGCAGATACTTCCGGAGGCACGGTTCTACCGCAACCTTTACATGAAATACCTAAAGGAGGGCAAGTTCAAAGTCGGCCCTGTGGTTATCCTGAAGGATTTAAACAAGTTGATAAAGGAATTCGACAACGATCTGGATTTCATCAAAGAGGCCAGCGAGATAGCGCTTAGTTTCCCGGAGCGCATCGACATCAGCGATTTTCTGTATTCCATCGCCACGATAATGGAGAAAAACAATCGGATAGATGAGGCCATCAGGCTTTACAAGGACATCATCGAGCGCAATCCACACTACTACAAGGCCTATTACGCCCTCGCCAGACTGACTGATGAGCCGAATTATTTTGAAAAAGCCCGTGAGGAGGCCGAGAAGCACCTTCTGTCGGAATCCGATATGGATGCGACTGTCATCCTCGCCGAGATCTACAAAAGGATGGGAGATACCTCCAGGGCCGCAAGCTATTTGATCAGGGCAGGGGAGTATGCGCTGTCGAAAAATCAGATAGACGAAGCAAAGAAGTATTTCCTCCATGCTTATGAAATCGACCCCAACAACATCGAAGCCCTTGAAAAATACATCACACTTGCTGATCAGGGCGAAAAGCCGCCGAAAGAGCTTGCTCAGCACTATCTGACGCTGGCAAAGTTCTATCTTTCTCGCGGCAACGTGCGCAAGGCGCGGAGTCTACTGGAAAGGGTTATTAAGATTGACCCTGAACTTAAAGCTGCCCGAAAAATACTGGAGAGGCTGGATGGGTTCGCTCAGCTCAAGGAACTGACTTTCAAGGGGCGGAATCTCATGGACAGGGCGTTCACTCTCGGCGCAATCGATCCACTCACCAATCTGCCTACTGCCTATGAGTTTTACGACAGGGTTTTCGACCGCATGGAAGTCCGACAGCCCTTCGTTCTCGGTTTCCTCCAGATCGATAACCTGTCAACTATTGGTCGAATGTATGGCGAAAGCGCTGTAAAGCAGGTGCTCTCAGGTGCAGCGCATTTCCTTCAGCTCAGACTGAAAAATGCGTTTCTCAGCCGCCACGATGATGTGACCTTCGGCATTATTTGGGACGAGCCAAACGGCGATACTCGCAAAATCATGGAACAGCTCGACTGGATCAGGGAGGAGTTCAAATCCCTGTCCTTCATCAAGGAGTATCCCGAATACCATGTTACTTTCTCGGCAGGGATAACCGGCTACGATGGCAGGCTGAAGCTATCTGACCTCATCAAATCCGCGGAACGCGCACTGGTTGAGGCGCAGAAAAGCGGTGACACAGTGGTTATCGCTGAGGAGATTTACACTACAGCGGAGCACGAGGGCGAACTGCCTGACCTTTCTGTCTTTGTCGATAGGCAACAGGAATTTAACCGGCTTTTTGAAGCACTGAACGCATCCAGAGAGGGCAAATACCACGGCGTTGTGATACACGGCGAGACTGGTATCGGAAAATCGAGGCTCCTCAAGGAATTCTCCGTTAAACTTGACGAACAAACTACTTACGTCATCAAGGCGAGGGCCTTGCGGCACAAGACGCTGACCCCGTTTTATCCCTTCTACACCGGTTTTGCTGAGTTCTTCGGTTCCCTGCCTCGGCGCGAGAAAGACATGGTGATTGGAGCTACCGGCGGCTATCCACCGATCTTCGGCGAGGGTGAGGAGAGAGCAGCTGAGGACAGACATTTTGCGCTTTACGAATGGATTAGCCGGTTTATGGATTTCGTTGCGGAGGAGAACAAGCAATTCGTTTTTCTGATAGATGACTTAACCTGGGTGGATGATCCATCGCTCGAACTAATCTCCTACATCCTCAGGAACGGGCGTCCAGGGACATTTCTCGTGATGACCTACAGCGATACCGATTTGCCTCAGGGATCGCCCATTAAAGAAACTTTGAATTCGCTCATTGGCGAGCGTGTGCTTGAGGATATCGTTCTCGGACCTCTGGATAAGGATGCGGTCAGGGAGTTCCTGCTCAAGGCCATGCACGCCCAGCAGGTTCCGGAGAAAGCCGTCGAATATTTCAGGCGAGAGACCAATGGCAACCCGTTCCTGCTCGGAGAGTTGCTGACTTTGATGTATGAACAGGGCAACATCAAAAAGGTTGACAGGAAGTTAGAATGGCATGAGCCTGAGAGACTCACCTACACCAATAAGTTGGCCGAGATCGCCGAAAAAAGAATTCAATCCCTCGATGAACAGACGCTTTCGGTTTTGCAGACAGTGGCGTGCATAGGCCGTGCCTTCTCCTTTGACCTTCTGACTGAAATCTTCAAAGATCTGACCGAAGACGAACTTATCGATGCACTGGAAAAGGCACAAAAAGCGCTGATCATTCGGGAGGCCAGCGGTTTTGGCGTGGATTACGAATTCGTGAACGAGCAGATAAGACAGTATATCTACGACAGGATTAACCCGGTCAAGCGGAAACGCATCCACAAGAAAATAGCCGAATACCTTGAAAAGAAATACCTCACGGGCAAAGAACAGCTTGTCCATGAGATTTCATATCACTATTTCAACGCCGAGATTGCCGATAAGGCGCTGTTTTACATGATTCTTTCAGGAGAAAAAGCGCTTTCCGACTACATGTTTGCCGAGGCCCTGAACTACTTTAACCGTGCTTATGAGCTTTACAAAAACTATGAGAGCGAGCTTGAACCCGATTTCGTCCTCCGTTTGTTCCTTGGCAGAGCCAAATCCCTTGAGGTGATGGGCCGTTACGACGAGGCCGAGGAGACCCTGCGTGAGGCTCTCAACATAGTGCCAGATAGCCCCAAGATTTTCAACGCGATAGGAGAGATCAAACTTGCCCGCTCCATGTTCGATGAGGCGCTGGAGGCGTTCCAGAAAGCCTATGAACTCTCCATCGATGACGTTGATAAGGCAAGAACGCTTGTGAACATCGGCAAGACCTATTTCATCCAGACGAAATACGATGAGGCGATAAAAGCGCTGACTGAAGCCGAACAGATGCTACTTGAGCTTGAGGAGAAATCACTTTTGAGCGAAGTTCAGCTTTTCATCGGCGCTGTTATGCGTGCGCGTGGCGACCTGCCCGGTGCCAAGATCAACTACAAGGAAGCGCTCGATGCCGCCAGTTCCGTCAACGACGTTCGTGGCGAGATACATGCGCTCAACAATCTGGGTTCTGTCCTGCGTTCCATGGGTGAGCTGACCGAGGCGGAGAAGGTCTTTTCCGATGCGCTTGAACGGGCGCAACGGATAAGCGACATAAGGGCCGAAATTGTGGCCTTGAACAACATGGGAATGCTCCTGAAGGACAGGGGCAGCCTGAGGCAGGCGATCGAGATATTTGAAGGTGTGATAGATAGGTCAAACAAACTCGGCTACAAAGATTCCATCGCAATTGCAAATATCGAGCTTTCAGAGATTTATTACCTCATGGGCAACTTTGAACGGGCTGAGGAGCATGCCTCGAAGGCCATCAAGC
>JAMOPK010000358.1 GCA_027064565.1 Caldifarciminota bacterium
AAACGGCAAACAGCCCAAGTTGCCAAAAATTTTCCCAAAAAGAAAGGGCACGGGCTCAACATGGAACCCGTACCCTCCAGATGCCAATGAACCATGCATCGCATCAAATTTTCTTATGGCAGAACCACCAGTCGTAGCACTCAATCTCGCCCTTCTTCTGGGCTTCCTCACGGGCTTTGATTTCTTCAACTGTGCCGGCCGGCGGGACGATGGCGCGATCGCCAATAAGCTCGTTCTCAGGCCATTTGTGCGGCAGCGCAACGCCCTTTGCATCAGAAGTCTGAAGCGCTTTCAGTGCCCTTAAAACCTCGTCCCAGTCCCTTCCGACCTCCGGCGGATAGTAGATGATAGCCCTGATTTTGCCTTCAGGATCGACGATGAACACCGCTCTTGCAGTGGCGGTGGCACCAGCAGGAATCATACCAAGCCTCTTAGCCACAGCTCCTGTGTCATCGGCAATGATGGGAAACTGGATCTCCTCACCGAGGTTATCCTTGATCCATTCGATCCACTTCAGATGGGCGAAAACCTGGTCAACGCTCAGGCCGATAACTTCGGCACCGAGCTCTTTGAATTTCTGAAGCCTTTTCTGCATGGCATAGAACTCGGTGGTGCAAACAGGCGTGAAGTCTGCTGGATGGCTGAAGAGGACAAACCATTTGCCTTTGAAGGCCTCCGGCAGTTTCATCCTTCCATGTGTTGTATTGACTTCCATCTCAGGGAATTTTTCTCCGAGCACAGGGATTCTTTCTTCCATCTCTCTACCTCCTGTTTAAATTGTTTTTGTAATTATTACAACTTTGAATAGATTTTGTCAAGTTTGAATTTAAAACTGCCATCGAAGATGTTAACGGCAAAGACGGCCGTCTCACCTTTCGCTTTTTGATGTCATGAGGCTTCCCGGCGGGGCGGGTATCTTGCCCGATATTTCCAGAAGGCCTCAGGTTACAAACCGAATGCAATCTCGGGCAGGGAGTCGTCCGGATACAAAATTGCCGCCCCGCAAGGGGCGGCAGGCAACGAAACGCAAAATGGCCTCTCAGTATTTAAGGCCTTCAAGCCTTTTGAGGGCCTTGATGTAATTCACGATCTCGTAGCCCTCAAGGCCCAACTTTTTTACGGTATCGATGACAAGCTGCGGGTTGGCGTGCTCGACGGCGATCGTCCTTATGTGCTTGCCGTTGGCCTCAACCTCGGCGATTTCCACGATCGCATCATCGATAAGGTAGCCGTGCCGCTCCTTTTTGACGTTGACTATGACAAGGTTTTCATTGGGCTTAACGAGTTCCTCGATGAACTGCTCAAACGTGTATTCGTCCCGCTGAAAATCCGGGAACGGCAGGTTCCACGCCTTATAGACGATGGCCAGCCCGTTTATCGGAATGGGGAACCCCTCCTTGAGGATGGGAGTCCACTGCTCAAGGCCGTAATCGTTGACCCTCAACAGGGTCTTGATGTCCATAAGCTCATCACGAATTTTGGTGTTGTCGTTGCTGGCCTTCGAGAGGATGTAAATCTCCTCGCTTTTCCTTATGCGAGGCTCACCGGATGCCCTGATCTTATCCTCGGCATCCCCGAATTTATCTCCAAAAGTCCTCCACTCCCATCTCGGGATAATCTTTTCCATGATTGACCTCCATTCTAACTGTTTTTCTCAAGGATTTTTAACGGAAAATGTAAACCTGTAAAGCCTTGATGTCAGCGAATTTAAATCCGTTACCAGATAAAGTGTGTCTCCGTTGATCGCTATCCCTTCCGCATTCTGGAAATCCAGGAGAGCGTTTTGGCCCGTGTAATCAAGGTCAGGGGTGAAGGCGATCAACATGCCGGATTGGTCGCTCACCGCAAAAATCAATCCTTCATCCGGCAGAAAAACGAGTCCGGATAGGTCGCTGACGGCACCCACCTGCTCCTGAGCGATGACGTTCCCCTGAAAATCCAGTTTAAAAATGACCGCCGGGTTTTTCTCGTTGACGGCGTAGATGGTGCTGTCCCGAAAATCCACAGCTATGCCCTCAAGGCCGCTGTTTTCCGGCCCGGTGAAATCCAGATGGAAACTCCTGAGCATCCTGCCCTCGAAATCGTATTCGACGATGTTGCGGTTGCCCTCCTCGACGATCCAGAACGTCCTGCCATCCGTAGAGACACAGATGCCTTCGAGATCCATATCGCCCCCGCCGAGGTATAGCGAATCGAGCACAACCCCGTCGGTTGTGATGCGATACACCTTGTCACGACTTCCGTCGCTCACGGTCAAAAGGGTGTTGGTGGTGGGGTCATAGCTGAGTCCCGAGGCCTCCGGGACGTCGATCGTTCGGCTGTCTATCAGCTGTAGAGAGATGGAACCCTGATCTTCGGGCTGTTCAGGCTCACAGGAAATCCCGATAAGCAGGAGAACCAATGCGGAGAGGGCAAGTCCAATTTTCGTTCGCATGGCGATAAGGTTCGGGCGGCGCCTTCGGCGCCGCCCTTTATCTCTAATCGTTCCTGTTGGGTGCACCCGGCGTCGGATGCGTCATGGGAATCCAGTTGTCAGCGCCATCTGGGTAACGCCCGTAAGAGACGTCCGTCTGCTGTTCGCCGTAAGTTATTGTATCGACAACCGTTGTGTCGGGAGCGAACAGACCAACCTGCTCGCCATGACCGGAAAGCTTGAAGTTGGTGTGAGGCGCCTGACCGAGGGTATCGTTGTCATCGGCCCAGATAAGCAGGTAGCCATGTGCCGGGACAACCACGCCATCGGGCACCTGCCATTTCGTCGGATTCTCAAAGTCATCCGTCAGGAAATAGCCGGAGATGTCGATGTCCACATCGCCATCGTTGTAAATCTCGATCCAGTCGGAATAATCGTTGAAGTCAGGGTCGGCGATGGTGGTGTCGTTGGACGCCATGAACTCGTTGATGTAAAGGTTGCCCGGCTGAGGCGGTGTGGAGTCGGTGTTGGCGCTGCCGGGGGTGGGGACGTGCATGATGATCCAGTTATCGGTGCCGTCGGGATAGCGGCCGTAAGAGACATCATGGTCGAGTTCCGGGAACGTGACCGAGTCGATGAGCGCACCCGAAGCGTCAAAAATGGCAACCTGCTCACCGTGAGAGGAAAGCTTGAAGCTGGTGTGAGGCGCCTGACCGAGGGTATCGTTGTCATCGGCCCAAACAAGCAGGTAGCCGTGTGCCGGAACAACCACGCCATCAGGCACCTGCCATTTCGTCGGCTCGTTCACATCGTCCGTGAGGTAGTAACCGGAAATGTCAACGTCCTGATCACCGGGATTGTAAATCTCAAACCAATCGCCGTAATCGTTGAAATCGGGATCGGCAATGGTGTTGTCGTTGGACGCCATCAGCTCGTTGATGTAAAGCACGACCTGAGAGGGCGGCGTTTCTTCTTTCTGGCAGGCCGAGAAAATCACGACCGCCATTGCGGCTGCACCAACTATCAGTCCAAGCCTTTTCATCGTTCAACCTCCTTTTAATGGTTTAATGGTTATCAGCCTATCATCAGCTGCGCAATGATGCGAAGCTCATCTTCTTTCCACTGATGATCGCCGCCGGGATACGGCAGCCTCTTGAAATAATTGGCCATGATCTTGAAATCGTGGCCGAAAGGCAGGTAGTTCATGCCAAAGGTTATCGTCCTCTGAACCGAATTCGAGTAAGAGCCCAGCTTGTGGGTCATGGGATCAAACTGGTCATATTGAATGACAGGCTCAATCTTCAAACTCGGGATGTAGTAGCTTGCAGCAACAAGGAATCCGCCGGCATAGTAGGAATTTGCACCGAGTGTGGGCGGTTCGAGCGACTCAAAGCTCTGAAGTTTGGCGAAATTGGCCTCGAACTTGAAGTAAAATCCGCTGTATTTGAAGGTAAAATCGCCTCCGAACAGATTTTTCCTGCCGCAAATCGTGCGGGGATAGTCCTCCTCCGTGGGACCAGCATCATCGGAATAAGCGACGTTCAACCCGACAAGGAACCTCGGAGAGGGTGTCATCTCAATGTCACCCTCCGTCTTCGGGATTTTCCCCAACGGAGCGGCCTCAACCCTCACAGCATAAAGCGGCCTGCCGAGCCGGTCATCGTTTTTGGTGTTGTCTCCGTTGCCGGCAAACGCACCGGCGTAGAGGACATATTTCCTGTCGGACGTGCGGAAACGGACCATCACGCCCCTATCACGGCCGGGAACAAACTCATCGGCCACAGCGGGCCTTGTGGTGAAAGCAAGTTTTGAGGTGGAGACCATTCTCGTGCGGCTGTATGGCACCTTAAACTGGCCGGCACGGATCATGAAAGTCGATACCGGCTTGTATTCGAGATACAGGTCTTTGCCGATCTCGCCATCATCGTAGCCCCTGACCTCGATCTGAAGCTCATACTCGAAGACGTCAAACATCTCGCCCTCAAGTTTTATCCTCGCCTGATGGACATAAAACCTGTTCTTTTTGTGGTTGTAGTCCCCTTCCTGATAGAAGCGATAGGCGAAGGCCGGCCTTATTCGGCCGGAAATCTGAAGCTCGCCGTCCGGGTATTCGAGGACAAACTGAGCCGCCGCCATCGACGGCAACAGCAGTCCTGCCACGATAAACGCCCATAACAACTTCTTCATGGTTTACCCTCCTCGTTTGTTTCTATCTCCTTGAGCTGTCTAATCCTTGACAGCTTAAAAACAAAGAAAAGTCTCTCGTATTTTGCCTTTAAATCCTTGTTGTAAAGCCTGTTCTCCCTTGTTTTGGGCTTGTAACGCCATTCTGGCGTCAGTTTCGAGAGGGTATCGACAAGCTCCCACCTGTGCTCGAATATGCTCCCGTGCAACGATTTAACAGCCTCAAGCTGAGATCTGGTGAACCAGTCGGGGTCGAGGTGCTCGTTTGCGATGGTCGAATCGATGAGCAGGCTATCGACCTCGGAGTATTTGATGACCATATCGACCTCGTGGGATGAAAGCGTGGTGTTGTGCTTGAGGTCAGCCCTGAGTTTCCATGCGTTGTAATAGACTTTGCCCTCGAAAGATTCGATGGTGGTGTCCTCCAGCCCAAGTGTCTCCAGCTTCTGGATAACCTTCTTCGAGATTTTGTAGGGTATCGGCTCGAAAACCTGCTGCTGGAAGACGTTTTTCATGAAGAACAGCGAGAAGAAGCTTATCACGGCTGCGGTGACCGGCGTGATGATCCAGCCCCAAAATATCCGTGTGAGCACTTTCAGGTTGATGGCCTTTCCGCCGCCTCTGGCGATGGCGATGCCGATAACACCACCGACAACAGCCTGAGAACTGGAGACCGGAACCAGCGGGATGGTGGGCAATCCGAGCTTTATCAACAGCCTTTCAAGGCTCTGGGAAGCGAAGATGAAAAGCACCAGGGACTCGGCCAACACCACGACAAGGGCGGCTATGGGCGAAAGCTTGAAGATGTCGCTTCCGACGGTCTTCATCACCCGGTAGGAATAGGTGTATATCCCGACTGCTATGGCGAGTCCGCCGATGAAGAACAGAACCTGCGTCCCTGTCAGCCTGAACAATCCCATGAAGTTGATGTCGGTGAACGGGTTTGATGCCACGAACACGCCCATGACGTTTGCGATGTTGTTGGCGCCAAGGCTGTAGGAGCCGAATGCGCCTATCAATATCAATCCGAGCCTTGTGTAGAGGTCGATCCTCAGAAGGTGAATCTTGGCGCTCCTGAGATAGGCCTTGACCAGTTTGAACAGGACGAAGGAGAAAGCGCCGGCGAGTATCGGGTTAAGCACCCATGTGGTAACGATTTTCATGAGTGCGTTCGTGTCAACGAGTGCGCCGGCAAAGAAGTCCCAGCCCACGATGGCCCCGACAATGGCCTGGGTCGTGGAGACCGGGAGTCCCAACTTTGTCATCCATGCGACCGTTACAGCCGCTGCAAGTGCTACGGTGAATGCGCCTCCCAGAGCGTTGACCGAACCCAATTTGCCGAGGGTGTGCGCCGCACCAGCACCGCTTATCGTGGCACCCACTATCACGAAGATGGAGGCTATCAGTGCCGCCACCTTGAACTTGACCATCTTTGTCGCCACTGCGGTGCCGAACACGTTTGCGGCATCGTTAGCCCCAAGCGACCAGCCAAGAAAAAGTCCGCTTATCAGGTAGAACCAGACCATATCACACCAATCGTTTTATTGCGTAGATGGAAACCCTGTCACCAATGTCTTCGGCTTTGTCGGCAATGGCCTGAATGTAGCTGATGAAGGTGCGCAGGTGCATCCTGTGGCTGAGGCGCAAATCCTCCCGTCCGAACAGGTAGCGCTTGATCTTCTCACCGATCTTGTCGGATTCTTTCTCGAAAAACATAACTTTCGTGATGTGATCTCTGACCGACACAATGTCCTTGAAATATGCCCGGACAGCGGCAACCATCTCCTCAACCGCCTGCATGCTCACGTCCACGAGGTTCATGAACTGCTCATCGATCTCCTCAAGGAACTCCGGCCGCTCGATGGAGAATTCGACGATCGTGTCGGCCACGATGTTGAGCACGTCATCGGAGTTTTCAAGCAACGCAAGGACATCGCCCCTCGCCTCCGGAATGAGCATCTCGGCATACAGCATGTTCTCTATCTCACGCCTGAGCCTATCGGCCTGTCCTTCGAGCTTATCGACGTGTTTCGCCCTGCGTTCAAATTCCTCGAAATCGCCCGCAAGGTAGTATTTGAGACCCTGCTTGAATTCCAGAGCGGCCTCAAGGATGGTGTCAAGGAAGTTGTCTATCTTTGCTTCAAGCTCTTTCGTCTTTTTGAATACCGTGAACATCCGAACCTCCTCGTTTTATTTTTCCTTTGCTTTCTCTTTTATCTTCGGCCTGTGGCTGTAAACGTATCCCGTTTTGGTGCCTTCGGGATAATACCAGTCTTTGAGGGCGAAC
>JAMOPK010000359.1 GCA_027064565.1 Caldifarciminota bacterium
GCCGCTTCCGCTTCTTGCTCCCCGAACTCACGACAATCCTCTTGTTGCGGTTGGTGAGGTCGGCGATGAGCCGTTCCAGTTTGCGGCGTTCCTCCTCCTTCCTGCTCAGCTCGATCCTGCGGGTGATCTCCTCACGTTTCATGCGGGCAAGCAGTTGCTTCTTGCGTTCCTTCAAGTCTCTGAGTTCCACATATCGAAGCTCTATCTCGTTGTGAAGCCTCTGGAGTTCCTGAAAATCGCTCTCCCGCTTCCTTCTGATAGCCTCAAGGGTGTCCTTTTTCGCCTTGATGTGCTCGTAGAAGGTCTTTTCCTGCTCGATGATCCGCTCGGCGACCTTCTGACCATGTGATGTTTCGCCACCCACGAGGAAAAATTCCCAGAAATCAGGTTCGCCCTGCCGATAAAGGAAATCGAGGCCCGTGCCTATCCGCTCAAGTGAGGCGTCGATGCTGTCCTGAAGCATGGCGATTTTACGGTTGTAAATGGCTATGTCGAGGTCGATCTCCTCCATCCTGCTCCTGTAAAGGTCAATGAGTTCCTGAAGGGCGGCCTCCTCCTTGTTGATGGCGTCGATCTCGGCACGCAGGTTTTTCTCCTTCTTCTGGAGCGACGAAATCCGGCTCCTGATCCTCTGAAGTTCCTGCTTGAGCCTCGCAAGTTTTTGCCTGTAAGTCTCGGAGTGAAGCTGAACCGACATAAGAAGTGCGATTGTGAGCAGAATGGCCTTTTTCATGGCATTTCGGATGGTTTAAGGCAGACCCTGAGAACGATCTCGGAGGCAATTGCTGCCAGCACAGCGACCACAAGGGCAAATGTCCAGGTGTCTTTTGACATCTTCAACCCCACCAGCACCTTTTCGACCGCCCACAGGACAAAAGTGGGCACGAAGACCCCGAGGATGACGGCACCTGCCGGCTGTCCGAACATGGGAATCTGCCTCGTGCGCCATGTCAGGACGTAGCCGACGACGAACGGGAAGACCAGAACGATGGCTATGACGACGAGTCCGGCATACAGGGCGCCGGCGATGTCAAAGATGCGCTCCATTTCCGACAGCTTCCGTGCCCATTTCCGCTTGAAAGCCACTTCCTCGACTCCGGAAATCATGCTTATCTCGCCGATTAAATGGTCGATGTAAGGCTCCCGAAGGAATTGGGGGGCAACGGATATGCGATACCCTTCAGGCAGAGGGATTTTTTTGAAAAGGTCGATGATCTTCTCGTATTCCGGATATGACCTGACGAACTGGAGTTTGGCCTCGTCGCCTGCGATGTATTCCACCCGCTCAACGCCGGCCAGTTTGACAAGCGTTTTTCCGATGTCAAGCTTCTCCTGCTCGTTCAAGTCTTTTTTGAGGTAAACCTGAATGGCAAGCCTTTTCTGGGCCGAACGGATGTGTTGCAAAACGATTCGCCCTGCCTCGAAAAACGTCACCATGAACAAAAAAACAAAGCCGACGTAAAACGATGCGAAAAAAAAGCGTCTAACCATTTTTGACGAGTTCAAGTGCCTTTTCGACTATGTGTCTGGCGGTAAGGCCATAGTGTTCGTAGAGTGCCTCGGTCGAGCCTGACCGCCCGAACACGTCCCTTAACCCTATGTAGCGCATCGGAACGGGATTCCCGAGTTCCGCAAGTCTGGCGGCAATGTTGGCGCCGAGGCCGCTCCAGATGACGTGATCCTCGCAGGTAACGATACCGTATCTGGCCGATGCGGCATCCCGCAGCGCTTCGTCGTTCAGAGGTTTGACCGTGATGAAGTCATAGAGTTTCACGGAAATTCCCTGCTGCTCAAGCATATCAGCCGCTTTAATAGCCTCGTGGACAAGCAGACCGGTGGCGACGATGGCCACATCCGAGCCTTCCCTGAGCTTTTTGACGTCCCCGATTTCCATATCGAAAGGTTCTTCGTAAATTATGGGCGCCTTTGGACGGACGAGCCTGACATAGACAGGGCCTTCGTAGCGGTATGCTGCGTAGATGGCTGCGCGGGTGGAAGTGGCATCTGATGGCGACAACACGACCATCCCCGGGATGGCCCCCATTGTAGCGAAATCCTCTGTCATCTGGTGGGAAGCGCCATCCTCGCCAGTGGCGATGCCGCCGTGCGTCGCGACGATTTTGACGTTGAATTTCGCATAGGCTATGGAAAGCCTCACCTGTTCCCACGCCCGTCCGGCCGCAAATATGGCGAAAGTGGAAGCGAAGGGTATCTTGCCGGTGGAGGCGAGTCCCGCGGCTGTCCCCATCATGTTCTGCTCCTGAATGCCCATCTCGAAAAACCTGTCCGGGAACCTCTTTGCGAATTTTTCGGTCTTCGTGGATTTTGACAGGTCAGCGTCCAGCACGACCACACGCGGGTCTTTTTCACCAAGTTCGACAAGAACCTCACCGTAAACGTCCCTGAGCGCTTTCTTTTCTGACATGCTAAGCCTCCTTTCGACAGGAGGTTATTTTAAAGGCCTCCCTGTGGAGGTGTCTAATTGCCGAATTGACAAATACCCGTATTATATTGAGAGTGTTCGAAAAATGGGGCTTAACAATTGAAGGGGAAGGCTTTAACCTTCCCCACTATGGTTAGAACAAGAATCACAATAACTTTCGTTTATAAATTGATAAGGAAATTTGCCTCGTCACTGGGGCGCAAACAGTTCCAGAAATTCACAAGAAAGGTCGTCCTCAATTTTACTCCGATGCCCTCTTCCTGACAATGCTTCTGTGTAAAACTGCCAGGAGATGTTGACCCGAGTGATAGTTTGGAACATCTATGTGATGGTGGAGATCCTTGATTTTTTGCATCATTTATTAAAAAACTATTCCACATCAAGTTTAGAGATGTTTTTGCGGAAAACCTGGAGATGCAATCAATGGGGAAATTGGGGGGTAGTGTTTCGACTAATTTTTATTAAAAAATTCAATTTTCGAACACTCTCGAAAATTTGTATTGACAGGTATTTGGTGCAATTTTATACTTCTACGGCCATGAATGAGATTCCCCATAAGGACAGCAAAGATGGCATCAAAAAGGACGACCATTCTCTAAAAAACGAAAAATCCAGCAAGGAAGTCCCTGAGCCATCTGAATATGTCGGTGAAAAGAGGAAAAAGACGCATTTTTTCGACGCTCTTTTCTGGAAAGGCGTTGTTAGCGGTGCACTTTTCTACATTGTGAGCCTTGTTGCGGGTGTGCTGCTGATAGCATGGTTTTCTCAGGACCTGCCGCCTTTGAAAAGGATCGAGAACTATTCGCCTCCGGTCGCTTCGACGGTGCTCGACAGATACGACAGGCCCATCTATCAGTTCTACATCCAGCGCAGGGAATACGTGCGATACCCCAAAATCCCCCGTGAGCTTGTAGAGGCGTTTATCGTCATGGAAGACCGTAATTTCTGGAATCATTGGGGTGTTGACCTAACATCTATCGGGCGGGCACTCATAACTAACATCCTGAAGGGCAGAATCGTTCAGGGCGCATCCACCATCAGCCAGCAGCTCGCAAGAAACATGTTTCTGAACTTCCGCAAGACCCTTTCCCGTAAGATAAAAGAGGCCATTTTGGCTGTCCGCATTGAGCAATCTTTTTCCAAGGAAGAGATAATCGAGAAATACCTGAACCAGATTTACTTCGGGCACGGTGTTTATGGGGTTCAAGCGGCCGCCAAATTCTATTTCGACAAAAACGTCTGGGATTTGAACCTGTCGGAGATTTCGTTGCTTGCCGCAATTCCGAGGTCACCTTTGACCTATTCGCCGTATCGGAACCCGGAACTCGCCGAGAAAAGGCGCAGGCTTATCCTTAGGGTTATGCTTCAGGAAGGCGTCATCGACTCTGCCCAATACGAATATGCGATAACTCATCCTCCAAAGCTTGCTAACATTCAGGAAAAATTGCAGCGCTATTCGGACACGGCGCCTTACTTCATGGAAATGGTGCGCCAGTATGTCGCTCAGCAGTGGGGCGACGATTTCCTTTACACGAGCGGAGCGAAAATTTATACCACCCTCGACCCGGAGCTTCAGAAATACGCTCAGGAAACCGTGGACTCCATGCTTGACTATTTCGAAGTTCGCTACAGGCTCCATCCTACCAGAGCCGAGTATCAGGATACCCTGAAGCTTTACGATTCTCTCGGCATAGAGCCTCCTCCGCCGAAATATCTTCAGGCGGGCCTTGTGGCGATCGACCCTCGAACAGGCGCCATCCTCGCCCTCGTTGGAGGACGCGATTTCAAGGAAAGCAAGTTTAACCATGTGACTCAAGCCCACAGACAGCCGGGGTCTGCCTTCAAGACCTTTGTTTACACGGCCGCCATCGATAGGGGCTACACCCCTGCGTCAATTATTTACGACGAACCGATTGAGATCTTTGAGCCGGGTATGAAGGAAACCTGGCGTCCTCAAAACTATGACGGTAAGTATCTCGGTCCCATAACACTGCGGAAAGCCCTTGCTCTATCAAGAAACCTCGCTTCTGTCCGCCTTGCCATGGACATCGGGGTGGACGTCATCATCGATTATGCCTACAGGTTGGGCATAACGACTGAACTGCCAAAAGTCTATTCCATAGCGCTCGGAAGCGCTTCCCTTACTCCTCTCGAGATGACAAGGGCTTATGCCACAATAGCGAACTACGGCGTCAGGACGAAGCCCTATTTCATCAGAAAAATTGTTGATGCCAACGGGGATGTCCTTGAGAGCAGGGAGCCCATCAGAGAGACCGTCCTCGATTCGCTTACTTCCTTCATCATGATCAGCATTCTCAGGTCCGTGGTCGATGAAGGCACAGCTCACAATGCAAGAAGCGTCTATGGACTCAGGATCCCGGCGGCAGGCAAGACCGGGACAACAAACAACTACCGGGATGCGTGGTTCATCGGCTTCTCCCCGGAATTGGTGGCCGGCGTTTGGGTCGGATACGATTCGCTGAGGGAGATACGGCACGGTGCTACCGGTTCCATGTTCGCTGTGCCCATCTGGGCTACTTTCATGAAGAAGGCAACCGGGAATCAATCGGTGGATTTCCATGTGCCGCATGGCCTCACATGGCGCGAGATATGCACTCAGAGCGGCATGCTGGCCACACCCTATTGCCCTCAGACGAGGATCGAGGTGTTCAAATTGGGCACCGAGCCAACGGAGCCGTGCACCCTGCACATGAAGATTAACCGTGAGGCCGAAGAACTGCATCAGCAGATCGAACAAGAGTATATGAACGAGCTGAACGGGATCGCACCGCCTCCTGACACGGCGAACGACAGCCTCAAAAAGGAGGAAGACCGATTTTACCGCTTGCCCTGATGGTGTTGTTCTCCTACCCTGAGACGTTCCACGATGCCATCAGCAGTGTAGGGGAGACTGGGGGTTACATCGGCACTCCGCTCGTCGTTTTCCACAATCCTGCCTTCATCCCGGACATCGCCCGATTCTCCGCATCCGTGTCCAACCCTTTTGGAATTGAAGGGTTTTACGCCGGCAACGTGGCTGTAAGCTACAGGGGAATGGCACTGGGCATCGAGTCGGTCAACGCCGGAAGTTACAGGAGGATACTCATCGCCACGGGTTACAGTTCCTCGATGAAAAACTACTATTTTGGCGGCAATATCCGTGTGGCGGAGGAGGAATTCGGCAGAAGCAGCGATCGGAGCATTGACATCGATGCTGGAATGGGGCTGAGATTTGGCAGGATGATCATCGGAGTGGCCCACAGGGGCCTGATAGGGCCTCAGGAACAGTCCATCTCCTCGTTTCTGCGCTACAACGTGAGCAATTTCTCATCGGTCATCGAACTGTCACTTTCGGGCAACCACCAGTTAGCCACAAAGGCAGCCATGAAATACCATCTCACCCGCCTGATTTCCCTGAGCATAGGGCGTTCCATAGATCCGGACATCTGGGGATTTGGCCTGACGATTAACGGTCCGATACAGGTGGATTACTCTTTCCGGCAGCATCGGCTGCTTGGCGGCACACATTCCCTTTCCGTCACAATGGAAATCGAAAAATGATAGAGGCATTGCTCTGCTTTGCGGTCGTTTCTGCATCCAATCGATGGGTTGAGAGCACGATACGCCCCGAAATACGCATCTCCCTTGCCGTTGACCGAAGTTTTATCCTGAAGGTTTCCGCACCAGCAAAACTGTATCGTGGAGGCAGAGAGTATCGGGACCTGCCGCCCGGCACATATTTCGTCAGGGCCGGTGGCAGCGGCTATTTCAGGCATGAGACCCCGATGGAAAGGCTGAGCGAGAGGTCAAATTCTATAATCTGGAAGGACATCGGTTTCTCTTTGAGTCCCAGGAACAGCGAATATTCCTCGGATGTCCAGCTACCGCTCGCCGGGCCGTTCATCTCCATTGAACTCCCATCGAAAGCCCCGCCCCGCGAATACCCGGTCAGGATGACTTTCGAGAACGTCCCACTCTCCAGCGGCATATCAGTTTATAACTCGATGGGATTCCTGATTTTGAGGACGTCAAAACCTGTAAGGTTCGCATCCGAAGACGGCTATTTCACCCTCATCGATATGCCCGGAAACGGCGGGATAGGCGAAGGCCGCACCACGAGGAGCTACTACGGCATCATTGAGTTCAGGTTGCTGAATGACGGCAGGCTCAGGGCGATAAACGAGATAGACGTGGAAGATTACGTCAAGGGCGTGCTGGCCTCGGAGATGAGCCCGGATTTCCCCATCGAAGCGCTTAAAGCACAGGCAGTTGTTGCAAGGACGATCGCTGTCAAAAAATGGCAGAGAAGTCCGGGGACGTCTTCGGCTCATTACGATGTCACGGATGACATCTTTGTCCAGCTCTACAACGGACTTAAAAACGTCAACTACGATGTCGAGCGCGCTGTTGAGGACACGCGCGGAGAGATGCTT
>JAMOPK010000360.1 GCA_027064565.1 Caldifarciminota bacterium
CCATCCGAAGGGATTGAGGAGCTCATCTATCTTGTGTTACCTGATCTTCAGATGGGCGACCACACCGGATTTTTAGGCATAATGTCCGCCAGAGACCTGAAACTGATCAGACTTGTGCCCATCAATGCCACTGCGAGCGAGGTGGTTGTTGAGCCGAAGATAGTCCTTCCACCTTCACGTTGAAACTGCATCGTTCGGGGGAGGGGATTTCCTCCCCCAATTCCGTTTCTCAGACCTCATCCTGACCCTTTATGACCATGAGGTTTATGTCCGGCTCCATGTTCCACTCGCTGAAAAACCTGTCGATAAATTCTTCCATGAACCTGTGCCGTCTTTCCGCTATCTTTCTGGCGGTTTCTGTGTGGAGCCTGTCCTTGAGGAGCAGCAGTTTTTCATAAAAGTGCATGATCGAGGAGGATTTCGAGGCCCTGTAGGCACCGGGGTCGGAATGGAGAACAGGGGATTCTGCGGGGTCATAGATCGGTCGGTTGAGATAGCCGCCTGTAGCGAAGCACCTCGCTATCCCGATGGCACCGAGGGCATCAAGCCTGTCCGCATCCTGAACTATCTGCCCCTCAATCGGAAGTTTGGGTTCGCGAACCCGTGCCCCCTTGAAGGAAAGGTCGCGCACGATTTCGGCGATCTTTGCCCTTCTGTCGGGGTCAACTCCTATCTTTGATAGCCACTCCAGAGCGAACCTGTATCCGGAAAGCTCATCCCCCGTGAATTTCCAGTCCTCAACGTCATGGAGCAGAGCGGCCAATTGAACCACGCAGAGGTCGCCCTGCCTTTCTTCCATCGCTATCCTCACCGACATGTGCCACACCCTGTAAGTGTGCCACCAATCGTGTCCTGTTGAGTCGGTGCCAAGTTTTTCCCGCACCATCCCTGCCGTCCTGGCCACCGGATCGATTTTTGCGTTCATAGAGAAAAATTTTAGGGCTTCCCCCGATCCCCTTCTATGTGCAGATAGGGACAAGGGACTCATGGCTGACTGAGGGACAACATCTTCTGGCAGTTTTACAGCCCAATGTTGACAGCTATGTGGTTGATAGTTAAAATAAAGTGCCCACTGAAAGGGTAGGCCTGTAGCTCAATTGGCTAGAGCATCGGATTCCAAATCCGAGGGTTGGGGGTTCAAGTCCCTCCAGGCCTGCTTTTTCACATCTTTTTAATGAGGAGGAATCAAAATGGCCAAAAAGAAATTCTCTGTCTCCTTTCTCGTCTGCACAGAATGCAAACACAGGAACTACACTATCAGGCGCAGGAAGGATAAGAAGGGCACTAAACTCCAGCTGAGGAAATACTGCAAGTATTGCAGGAAGCATACACTTCACAAGGAGTCAAGATGATGCGTGCCATAAATAAGCTTATAACTTTTTTGCAGGAAAGTTATTCCGAGTTGAAAAGGGTTACATGGCCGAGCAAAGAGATGGTGCTCGGTGGAACGGCGGCTGTGTTGCTTGTCTCCTTGGTGTTCGTCCTTTACATGTGGGTAATTGACCTTATCGTTTCCCAGATAATCAGCTGGATCCTGAGGTGATGTCAGATGGCTGAAAAGAACACGGAGAAAGCCCAGAACGGCAACGGTAGAGAAAAAAAGTGGTTTGTGTTTCGGACGTTCTCCGGTAAAGAGAAACGTGTTTTGAGGCTCCTCAAAAAAATCATTGAAGAGGAGGGGCTCGGGGATAAGGTCGGTGAGATACTTGTGCCGACAAGGACTGTCCCCAAAATTCGTAAAGGCAAACGAATCCTTGAGGAGAAACCCATTTTCAGGGGGTACATCCTCATCGAAATGGAGCCTGATCCCGATGTCATTCGAAAATTGACCACTGTGACATCGCTGAGGGCGCTTATGGCCCATAACGAGCTCATCTCTTTGAGCGAAGAGGAAGTTCAGAGGATCAAACAAACTGTTGAAATCGAACAGCAAAAGAAGGAACAGGAAGTTCCTTTTCTTAAAGGAGAGGTTGTCCGCGTTGTGGACGGCCCATTTGCTGACTTCACTGGAAAAGTTGAAGAGGTATATCCCGAAAGGGGTAAATTGAAGGTCCTCGTCAACATCTTCGGAAGAACTACACCTGTAGTCCTTGATTTCCTGCAGGTGGAGAGGGTGTAGAGGACCAAAATATTCAAGGAGGTCTCTGGGATGCCACCCAAAAAAGGGAAGAAAAAAGAAGTAGTAGCGAAGGTTAAACTGCAAATTCCGGCAGGACAGGCCAATCCTGCTCCGCCAGTCGGATCGGCGCTCGGTCCTCATGGCGTCAACATAATGGAATTTTGTAAGCAGTTTAACGATGCCACAAAGGACAAGGCCGGATTAATCATCCCCGTTGTGATCACGATCTACAAGGACCGGACGTTCACTTTCGAGCTGAAGACACCGCCCGCAGCTATCCTCCTGAAACGCGCCGCTGGTGTTGCCAAAGGTTCAGGCGAACCTAACAAGAAAAAGGTTGGCAAGGTCACGAAATCTCAGGTTAGAGAGATTGCTGAAATCAAGATGCCGGATCTGAACGCAAACGACATAGAGGCTGCCATGCGCATAATCGAGGGCACCGCCCGCAGCATGGGCATAGAGGTTGTGGAGGGTTGAAATGGCTAAAAGAGGAAAAAGGTATCGCGCACTCATCGAAAAATTCGACCTGACCAAAGAATATCCTGTCGATGAGGCAGTTAAGATAGTCAAGCAGCTTGCTTCCGCCAAATTCGACGAAACTGTTGATGCCGCGATAAAGTTGGGCGTTGACCCAAGGAAAGCCGACCAGATGGTCCGCGGCTCGGTCGTCCTGCCGCACGGAACAGGAAGAAAGGTCAAAATCCTTGTGTTGACCCCCGATCCTGAGAAGGAAAAAGAGGCAAAAGAGGCTGGAGCTGATTACGTGGGTTTCGCCGATTACATCGAGCAGATCAAAAAAGGCTGGCTGGATTTCGACGCTGTTATCGCCACGCCTGACGCCATGAGGGAAGTGGCAAGGCTCGGTAGGATTCTCGGACCGAGAGGGTTGATGCCGTCCCCGAAAACCGGAACCGTGACGAACAACGTCGCCCAGGTCATAAACGAGCTGAAAAAAGGTAGGATCGAGTTCAGGGTCGATAGAACCGGGAACATCCATGCCCCCATCGGGAAAGTCTCGTTCCCTGAGGAACACCTTGCGGAGAACCTCCTGGCGCTTATCCGCGAACTCCAGCATCTGAGACCCCAGAGCTTCCGCGGCACTTACATCCGGTCAATCTACATCTCCCCCACAATGGGACCTTCGGTCAAGGTCAGCGTCACCGATGCCCTTCGCAGGGTCTCGGAAATGAGCTAAAGGAGTTGGGAAAATGGTTAAGCCTGAGAAAATCAAACAGGTTGAAGAGGTCAAAAAGTTAGCTGAGCAAGCGAAAGCAATTTATTTTGCCGATTTCACCGGGCTGACTGTCGAGGAGGTCACAAAGCTCCGCCGGATGTTGCGTGAGAAGAACGTGGTCTTCAAAGTTGCCAAGAACCTGCGTGCTAAATTTGCCCTTCGCGAGCTGGGCTACCCTGAGGATAAGCTCGATGAGGTGCTTCACGGCCCCAATGCGCTGGTCATCGCTTACGAGGATCCGGTGGAGGCCGTGAAACTGATATTTGCTTTCCGCAAGGAACTGGACATCGAGAAACCCAAACTCAGGGCCGGCTTCCTTGAGGGTGAATTTCTGGATGCGGCTCAGGTCGAGGCAATATCCAAATTGCCCGGTAAAGACGAGCTTAGGGCCAAAGTTGTGGGAGCCGTGGGTGCTCCGCTTTATGGCCTTGTATTTACTTTGAAATCAATGCTTAATTCACTTGTGTGGACTTTGTCCGCAATAAAAGATAAAAGAGAAAAAGAGGAGGGATAATCATGCCGGAGAAACTTTCAGTTGATCAAATCGTCGAGGCTATCGAGTCGCTCTCGGTTCTGGAACTTTCCGAACTCGTAAAGCAGCTTGAGGAGAAATTTGGCGTCAGTGCAGCTATGCCGGTCGCAGTTGCGGCTGGTGCTGGAGCAGCTGCTGCAGCTGAGCCCGTTGAAGAGAAGACGGAGTTCGATGTCATCCTCAAAGAGGTGCCCGCCAACGCCAAGATCAAAATCCTCAAAGAGGTCAGGTCTATTACCGGGCTTGGACTCAAAGAAGCAAAGGCACTCGTCGATAGTGTGCCCAAGCCTATAAAAGAGGGAGTGAGCAAGGAAGAGGCAGAGAAAATCAAATCCACTCTCGAAGCGCTTGGAGCTGTTGTTGAGATTAAGTGATTCCCCACGAAGCAAATCCGTGATTGGCTGTCCGCATTGCAGGGGATTACTGTGTGCGGACGGCCTGCTGTCATTTTAAAAATTTAGGGGGAGGTGACTTCTCGCCTTGGCTAAATCAATTTTGAATGAAAGAATAGGGTATATGGAGGAGCGGTATCCTATGCCGCACCTCCTCGTTGTGCAGGTGGAGTCCTTCAAGCAGTTTTTGCAGGAAAACGTTCCGCCCAGAAAAAGACAGGAAGAAGGACTCCAGTCCGTATTTCTCGAAATTTTCCCAATTGAGGATATACACGGCAAATATTCCCTCGAATTTATCGAATACCGAGTAGGTGCTCCCAAGTATACAGTCGAGGAAGCTAAGAAAAAAAATCTGACTTATTCCGCCCCGCTGTGGGTTAAACTTCGCCTTGTCAAGAAAAACCCTGAAAACGGGGAAATCATTGACACGGTCGAACAGGAAGTTTACCTGTGCGATCTGCCTTACATGACTCCTAACGGCACTTTCATCATCAACGGAATCGAAAGGGTGGTCGTGAACCAGCTTCACCGCTCACCCGGCGTTTACCTCGAAATCCTCAAAAAGACACCGACCATATTCAGGGCTTTGCTTGTTCCTTATCGCGGCCCGTGGGTGGATTTCTCCATCGACGGCTCAAAAGTGCTCGGCGTGACCATCTCCAAGCGCAGAAAGATTCCCATAACCCGTCTGCTTAAGGCTTTCGGAATTACTGACATAAGCGAGATATTCCGCACGTTGCTGGATCCGCAGGAGGTCGAGGTCTCCAAGCTCACACCGGACGACTACATCGCCGCCGAGGACATCATCGATAAGGAGACGGGCGAACTCATCGTTGAGGCCATTGGCAATATCGATGCGGCTCTGATCGATTACCTGAGGGAACGCGGAATCGAAAAGGTGCTCGTTTATGACAAACGTGACCCAAGAGTTGAGGTTCTGCTTACCACACATCGTCAGGACAGGATTAAGGAGAACAAACAGGCCCTCTTCAACATCTACCGGACCCTTAGATACACACCTCCAAGGGACGAAGAAGAGGCACGGGAATACATCAAAAACTTCTTCTTCTCCCGTAGCAGGTTTTTCCTTGGCAGAGTAGGAAGATACAAGCTGAACTGGCGGCTTGGAGTGAACGTTCCGGAGAACGAATACACCCTCACCATGGACGACATGATCGCGATAGTGCGCAAGCTGTTGAATCTCTACGTCGGCGAGGAACACGAAGACGATGTCGATGATCTTGCGAACCGCCGCGTTCGCCGCGTCGGCGAGCTGATTCTGGAGCAGTTCAGGATCGCATTCCTGAGGCTTGCACGCGTCGTTAAGGAACGCATGCTCATGGACAGGGATGAACACCTGACGCCCAAAAAGCTGGTGAATCCGAGACTCGTAACTTCCAGCATCCTCGCATTTTACACCGGTGAAAGGCTCTCCCAGTTCCTCGACCAGACCAACCCGCTTTCCGAGCTGACTCACAAACGCCGTCTGTCTGCGCTCGGACGTGGTGGATTGACCAAAGAGACCGCCGATTTCGAGGTGCGTGACGTCCACCCTTCACATTACGGCCGTCTCTGCCCGATCGAGACACCTGAAGGACAGAACATCGGACTCATAACATCACTCACGACCTATGCGAGGATCGATGACCTCGGATTCATCCGCACGCCTCTCATGAAGGTGGAGAACGGGCGGGTGATCACCAAAAAAGTCAGCTGGCTGGCGCCCCACGAGGAAGAGAACGTGATGATCGCCTCTGCGGACACGCCCGTTGACCCGAAAACCGGCAAGATACTGGCCGAAAGGGTCTGGGTGAGGTTCAAGGGCGGTTATCCGCTGGTCTCACCGTCGGAAGTGAACTACATCGACGTCTCGCCGCGTCAGGTGGTCTCGCCTTCCGCTTCGCTGATCCCGTTCCTTGAGCACGATGACGCAAACCGTGCGTTGATGGGATCAAACATGCAGCGTCAGTCCGTGCCACTTCTCTGGACGGAGCCGCCGTTCATAGGCACCGGCATGGAGCGGAAAGTCGCACTTGACTCAGGCAATGTCCTGCTGGCCAGAAGAAGCGGTTATGTCAGAGAGGTCGATTCCTCGCGCATCGTCATCGAGCCTATCCCTGAGGAGACCAACCTTGAAAATCCGTTCGAAGAGGCCATCGACATTTACGAGCTGACCAAATTCCGCAGGTCGAACCAGAACACTCTGATCAACCAGCGTCCAATCGTCAAACCGGGCGATTTCGTGAAAAAGGGCGACCCCATAGCGGACGCGTCAGCCACAAAGCGCGGCGAACTTGCGCTCGGGAAGAACCTGTTGGTGGCGTTCCTGCCGTGGTTCGGCTACAACTACGAGGACGCCATTATCGTATCCGAAAACCTGCTTAAGGAAGACACTTTCACATCGATCCACATCCTCGAATACGAAGTTGCCGTCCGTGAGACCAAACTCGGGCCTGAGGAAGTCACCCGTGACCTGCCAAATGTGCCCGAAGATGCGCTCAAGAATCTGGACGAGAACGGCATCGTCCGCATCGGCGCTGAGGTGAAGCCGGACGATATCCTTGTCGGCAAGGTCAGCCCC
>JAMOPK010000361.1 GCA_027064565.1 Caldifarciminota bacterium
TCAGGTTTTGTGGAAGTGTGGGACTTCGATGCACGTCAGATCGTCCACCAGATCGATGTCGGTTACAGCTACAGCAAGGCGAAAGCACAGTTTACGCCCGACGACAGATACCTGATTCTTGCTTTCTGGAAGCTTTACATCATCGATACGCAGACGTGGACGATGTCGGATACCCTGCCCGGGAAGGCGGACGACTTCGTAATTGATCCCGTGAACAACCGATTATTCGTTTCATCCGGTAACACCCTCAAAGCCTACGAATTGGGCACCTGGCGGGAGCTTTCGGAACTTCGCCATGAGTATAAGAGGTCTGTCGGCAGGATAACGGTTTCCAGCGACGGCCTCTTCCTCGCAAGGATCGAGTTCGGCGTCCCCATCGAGCGGATAGGGACATGGGACGGGCTGGGTGTTATCCCTGAAGAAGACGTCAATGCGATCGAGTTTTCGCCTGTCGGGACGAGATTGGGATGCGTATCGAGAAAGGATAGCAGGATTTCCATCTGGGAGTGGTGAGGGAAAGGAGGGATAGAAATGCACGCTGTGGTTTTGTTCCTGATGATGGGGTTAAACGGATGGCGTTTTGACGTTGGCCCGGCGGTTGGCGAGTATTCCCGCTGGACGGTGGTGCAGGCCGGCGTCTCTTACCTTTTCCCCGGCAAAGAATATGCTAACGGCGCCCTCGTTCGACGTGGCCTGGTTGCAGGCATCAACGCCCCTCTGCTGCCCGCTCCACACAACGAAACCGGCTACATGAACGGAGATTTCCATGTCCATTACGAGTGGCTCTGGGCGCTGAGTTCGAGGGATAAGCCGGTTTTCGTGGTGATGGGTGCCGGATTTGGCCCTTACCTGCGCGTGACTTATGAAAACCCGCCCCGCCACAAAGCCATAAGCACCATGCGGGTGGGGTTCCCGTCCTTTAGGCTCTCACTGGGCGTGACGCTTCAGCGCTTTGTGCTGGAATTTTTCTGGTATCGTGTCATCTCAGGGCGGCCAAATTTCGTGGGGCTGAGCATCAGACCTGTTGGTCCGCAACAGCCCTGAATCATGGATGGCCCGCCCACGATGTCAGGTCTGGAAAAGTGTATCTTTTGAAGGGATTTAACCAAAACAAAGGAGGTTAAAATGAACGGACTGCTTGCCATCCTGCTGATAGGTGTATTCCCATTCAAAAACTCCTATGTGGGGTTCCGTGTGACGTCGTTTTCACACCTTCCGGGCAACTTCGTGGTTCAAGTTCCGGTAGGTGGACTGCGTATCAGCCCTGACATCGGGGTGAACTATGAGAACATGTCCGTTTCCGCCGGCTCGACCGATTCCACAAGTCGCAGAAACATCGAGATAGACGCCGGGGTAAGCCTGCTCGTTCCGGTTTACTCCCGCACGGTAGGAGGTCGCAAACTGACCGGCATTCTCGGAGTTCGCCCCGGAATCCATTACGCCAATTATCTCACAAAGGCTGCCTTCGGGACACCGGATTCCGTCAGGACAGAGGACATGGAATATTCAGGGACGTTCACGCTCGGCGCCGAATACAACATTGACCTTTTTGGACTGGAATCCGCCGTCCAGCTGACCACCAACCTGATGTCCCTGTCCTATATCGATGAAAAAGTAACCCAATACTCCGGCAGCAATTCACATGTCACAAATCAAAACCAATTCAACTTTCAGGGGCTGAACATATTTACCGGGACAGTGGCCTTTTGGCTCCTCTTCAAACTCTGAGAAGGTGAGAATATGAAACGTTATCGCCTTCTTGCATGGCTGTTTGTCCTGACCGCCCTGTTCCTCGCTAATTCCTGCATGGTGATAGACACTGTGGACAACTGGGAGATCTATTTCAATTTCGAGCCGGGTGTGACGATGAAGTGGAGATACACCTTCAGAACAGATGGTCCTGTTGCTACGCTCAGGCACGGCGAGATCACTATGACCCATGTTGGTTATGAAAATCGGAGGGGCTACGAATGCATGAAATTCAAAGTGACCGAATGCTCAGGAGACGTTTCGTGTGATACCGGATATTACTGGTATTCCAACTCGGACGATGCGCTCAGGTTCGTGGATGTCACCGGACAGGCGATGTCGCCCATTTTTCGCAATGTGGACGATAGCTACCAGTTTGTGATCAACGGGCGCCGAATCGTTGGCCTGGACGAGCTCGAGCGATATGTCTCAGGGATCGCCTTTTTCGGCGTCCCGATGTCGCCTGAGGACGGGCTTGAAGAGGTGCAACAGACCCTGAAATATCCCCTTGAGATCGGCAAGGAGTGGGTTGTTTTCCGTCATCCGTGGCTCAGAACGAGGCGCGTCGTCGGTGAAGAGACCATCACCGTTCCCGCAGGCACATTTAACACACTGAAACTTGAGACCAGGGATCCGGATTATGCGGATTTCAGAATTTACCACTGGATCACCGGAGAGGCATGGGTCAAGGTTCTGGTTGTTTTTCGGACGGCACTCTATGATGAAAACGGTAATTTCCTCGGATACGCCACAGTATCAGAAACTTATGAGCTTCAAGAAATAAGCTGGAGTCAGGAACCATGAACACAGGCATCATTTTTGTCCTTCTGACGGGTCTGAGGTTTGGACTGGGGATGCCTTTTCTCGCCCATCCACCTCAGAATTTTGTCACGGAGTTTGACCTATCGTCACACTGGTCGTTTTCGGTAGGCTACACGCTCACGAACTTCGACCTTTCCCTGAAAGGTTTGGGCATGGGCCAGTATGATTCGTTGGTAATTGTCGGAGACACCACATCTGGAGGGCTGATTTTCAGCATCAACTACAGGTTCAGGGACAGAAACAAGCTGATGTCGCCCATAATTTCCCTGGATACTCGATTGATCAATTCGACTGCAAAGGCCAGTGTGGCGACGGGTTACGGAACAAACTACGGTGACATCTATTCCCGCACATTTGCAGCCAGAATCGATTTGGGACTGGATTTCTCAAGAAGATACAAAAAAATCCCCGTTGGAATAAGGTTCACCACGAGAATTATGGAGTTCGACCGGACACATTACACCGGAAAGGACTGGACCGGGTTGTTCAACATCGACTTTGTGAGAAAGAGGCTGACCCTGTATCCGTTTTCGGGTTCCCGAAGCGTGGGCGCAATGTGGCTATACGTCGGCATCCCGTGAAATTACCGACATGGATTTCAGCAGGTTCAATACCATCGTAAATTAAATCTGGCGCTGGGCGGGGTTTGCAATGCTGGCGGTTATCCTTTATCTAAAATGCCATGCCTGCAAAAAGATTGTATAGGTCGAGAAAAAATAGGGTAATCGCCGGTGTGTGCGGGGGACTTGCTGAATATCTCGATATAGACCCCGCCCTTGTGCGCCTTATTGTTCTGCTTTTGGCTTTTGCCAACGGAATTGGATTTGTTTTCTACTTCGTGGCGTGGCTGGTGATACCGCAGGAGCCTGTGGAAAGGCGGGATAGTGCGTTATCCGAGGAGACCGGTGAGGGAGGTGTCCAATACTCTGTTGACCCCCACGAAAAACGCAATTCCAGGATATGGGTCGGCATTATTCTGATAGTTACCGGCGTCATCTTCCTGATGAGCAACTACATGCCGTGGCTTTCATGGAGCAACCTCTGGCCGCTTATCCTCGTTGCGGTCGGGATATACCTGATCGTGGGTAACAAGGAGGAGGCAGAGGAATGAGAAAGGGCAGGATAAGCTGGGGAATAGTGCTGATCTCCCTTGGAATTTACCTCTTCGCTTACACTTCTGGCTACATCGGGGATAAGGAGTTGGGGAGGTTATTGGATTCGTGGCCTGTGCTTCTCATCGTCTGGGGCATCGACATCCTGATTCCTGAGAAATTGTGGTGGCTTGAGGTCGTCCTGGTGATTCTGTTGGTTGGGATTGCGATGTTTCTCAGCCTGCATCCTCAGTTTTGGAGGGGCGGAGGTTTGGTCTGAGCATGGATGCGGCAGGTAAACCGGGAGTCTATTTTGAGATCATCCGTCCGCTCAATGTCTTCATAACGATTTTAGTTGTGGCCGTCAGTTTTGTGATGCTGGATTCATGGAACATCTGGACCCTGATCGTCCTCCCCCTCATCTGTGCGGCAGGCAATGTGCTGAACGATTGGGCCGACGCCGATGTGGACACCATCGCCCATCCGGACAGGCCGATCCCTTCGAGGCGGATGAGCAAAAACGATGCGCTCTGGCTCAGTATTTTCCTGTTCGCTGTTGCCATAGCCTTTGCCTTCAAACTGAATGTCATCGCCTTCATCCTCACGCTTGCAACGGTTTTCCTTGTCGTGGTTTATGACCTCTGGCTGAGGGGTGTGCCGCTTCTGGGCAACATGGCGGTTTCGGCCGCCACATCCATGGCGTTTGTGATTGCCGGGGCCTCTGTGGGGCAGATTTCCAAAATGCTGTTCCCTGCCCTGCTTGCCTTTCTGCTCAACATGGCTCGTGAGCTCATAAAGGACATCGAGGACATTGAGGGCGACCTGAGTTTCGGGAGGAAATCGGTCCCCACGGTGTTCGGCAAGGAGATCACGGTCTGGCTCTCCAGACTTTTCGCTGTCGCATTCGTCATCGTGTCGCTTTATCCGCTGAGACATGTGACCTTCAACACGATAATCTACTCAGCGTTCATGCTCTTCACCGATTACCTCGTCCTGACCGCCACGCTTCAGGTAAACAAAAACGACGACAAAAAGGCCTTCACCCGCGCAAGCAACAAACTCAAGCTGGCCATGCTGACGACATTGCTCGCCCTCGTCAACCTCTGAGAGGGCAGGGGGTGGATGTCGGGCGAGACGCCCGACACACCATGACGCCCGACCCACTATGACACCCGACCCACCAAGACGACGGATCCACCATCACATCCAACCCGCCGGGCTTTAATTTCGATGGATGCCTCAAAACTTCAGCCGGGTTTAAAATTCAAACACAACGCTGGATTTCAGAAATGGGCTTTCAAATCGGAGGTGAAAGCGATGGAAAAGGATGGACTGATCGTTGCGACCGTCATCGCGGCGGGCATCATTGTGCTGGCAGCACATAATGTTTATCGGAATGCCCGGCGCAGACGGATCGAAGGAAGAAGTTACACCGCTGAACCCGTGAGGCCGGTGAGGAGCCTATCGGACACGTCCCGTTTCCTGAACAAGGCCTATGAGTTCAAGGACACGCTCAGGGATTCCCTCGACTCGCTGTCTTACAAAGGATTCAAATTCGTATGGGGCTATGTCCTGCCGCCTGAGATCGGGCCGGTGAGAAACTTTCTCAGAAAGATGCTCATCTACAAAGGCGACAGCCTGATCGACACACTCATCTACTGGGACGCCTATCAACCTCCCGTAAGGCTGTTCGATTTGGATGCTGACGGCGACATGGAGATCATCATCCAGAACAACACGGGCGGGGCGAGCTGCTGCGAAAAGATGGCCATCTTTGAGATAAAACACGGCCGACTCGTCAAAACCACCGACCTCCAGGGCAGCGACGGGCTTCTCACGGATATCAAAGACCTCGACGGCGATGGTTACCCGGAAATCATCATCAGGAACAGCTCTCTTGAGTGTTTCGACGCCACATGTGTGGCATGCGTGCCGGATTTCACGTCCTACGTCCATTACAAAAACGGCAGGCTGATCGATGTTACCAAACGGTTCCCGTGGTTCGTCAGGGCCGAGCTGGACAGCTTCAAGCAAAAGTTCTTTGAGTGGAAAAAGAAGGGCTATCAGGCCTACACACGCAGAGGCGAGCTTGATGATGTGGTCAAGGGCAAAACGGTGGCCATCTACGTCCATTACTACCTTCTCGGAAAGCCGGATGCGGGGATCAGGTTCATCGATAAAAACCTGCCTGAGGCATCAAAATGGATCAGGGACAAAAGCCCTGAGATCGACAGCATAATGCAGCACTGGCTGGACAAACAGGGGAGCTACGGGATCGAATATCCCCTGTGACCGGCATGGGCCTGAAAGTCAGCCGGTTCGCTGGCGTCAATCGGGCGTCCGGATGAGTCTTCCGTATCTCAGGGGGCCTTCAAAACGGCGGATGATTTCGACAGGGATCGGCTTATCGAACCTCTCAGGAGCCTGCATTACCCATGCAAAAAGCCTGTTTCCGGCAGCGTATTCCCTGAGAAATTCGGGGTCAGCCCGATGCAAAGCCTGAAATTTCGACAGTTCGTCCAAGTCAAACGGTCCCAGCACATCCACAAGGCGGACACTGCCGATGGCGCGGCCACCGGTGACGATGACCACATCGCCCCGATACCTGACCGGCCGCTTCCTGATCTCCCACATCTTCAGCCCATCGACAAGGTAACTGGCGTAAGGCTCTTTGACCGTCAGGATCACAATCCCGTCCATTTCAGGTAGTATTCGGGTTTGGGCTCCCTCTGTGTGAGCCTGTGTATGGCCTCCTGAGGCGTCCACTCACCTTTTATGATCATCAGAACGGCCTCGGTGAGCGGCATGTCAACGCCTATCCTGCCGGCCAGTCGATGCACGGCTTCGGCCGTGGGCACGCCTTCGGCCACCATGGTCATCCCTGACAGGATTTCGTCTATACTCCGTCCCTTTCCTAACTCCTCGCCGACGTATCGATTCCTCGAATGCTTTGAGAAGGAGGTGGTTATAAGGTCACCCATCCCGGAAAGGCCGGCGAAAGTGACAGGCCGGGCGCCGAGGTGGATGCCGAGCCGCATGATTTCGGCCAGCCCACGGGTCAGGAGGGCGCCTTTGGTGTTGGCGCCGAAACCGAGGC
>JAMOPK010000362.1 GCA_027064565.1 Caldifarciminota bacterium
CCCATCTCACAACCTCAAAGCTCATTCAGGAATACAAAAAATCGCATCCCCGCAAATAAATATCCTCCGACAGCCCATGGTAGCTCAAACATGTTACCTGAGGGAAACCGCTTGTTGAAAACGAATTTTTGACAGCTTAAAATTTTGCAAAACAAGGAGCTGAGCGATGAGAGAAGGTTTGATATTTGATAAGTCGAAGCCCGGAAGAAAAGGGTATTCACTCCCTGCCCTTGATGTGGACAAAAAGGACATTTCCAGCCTGATTCCGTCCAGCCTGCTCAGGAAAAAGGCACCTCACCTGCCGGAAGTCACCGAAAACGAGGTCGTTCGACACTTCACCAGACTCGCAGAGATGAACTACCATGTCGATCGCGGGTTTTATCCACTCGGTTCCTGCACGATGAAATACAACCCGAAGGTCAACGAGGACAACGCCCGACTTCCCGGTTTTCTTGAGATTCATCCATTCCAGCCAACGCAGACCGTGCAGGGCGCTTTGAGGCTGATGAAGGAGCTTGAGGGATACCTCGCTGAGATATCCGGGATGGATGCGGTGACCCTTCAGCCGGCCGCCGGCGCACACGGTGAGCTGACGTCCATGATGATCGTGAGGAGGTATCACGAGAAAAAGGGGAATCCGAGGAAATACGTCCTTGTCCCTGATTCCGCCCACGGAACCAACCCGGCATCGGTCACCCTTGCAGGTTATCAAGCCAAGACTATCAAATCCAATGAGAAAGGGCTTGTTGACCTTGACGAGCTGAAAAAGCATCTGAACGAAGATGTCGCGGCGTTCATGGTCACCAATCCCAACACCCTTGGACTGTTTGAGAGCGAGATCATGAAGGTGGCGGAGATGGTTCACTCCGTCGGCGGATTGATGTATATGGACGGCGCCAACCTGAACGCTTTGTTGGGTTACGTCCGTCCGGGCGACATGGGGTTTGATGTCATGCACTTCAACCTCCACAAGACCTTCTCCACGCCCCATGGAGGCGGTGGTCCGGGTTCCGGCCCTGTTGGCGTGAAAAAGGAGCTTGAGCCTTTCCTGCCCGTCCCGCGTGTCGTCGAAAAGGATGGCAGGCTGGAACTTTCCTACGATTTCCCGGACACAATCGGCAAAGTCCACGGTTTTTACGGCAATTTTGACGTCTTTGTGAAAGCTTACACCTACATCAGGATGATGGGGCCGGAGGGCCTGAAGAAGGTCGCAGAGGCGGCGGTCATAAACGCTAACTATCTGATGAGCCTTATCAAACACGTTTACAAAATCGCCTATGACCGGTTCTGCATGCATGAGTTCGTCGCCACGGGCAAACCGTTCAAAAAATATGGAGTCAGGACGCTGGACATCGCAAAACGACTCCTCGATTACGGATTTCATGCCCCAACCATCTATTTCCCCCTGATCGTCCCTGAGGCGATAATGATCGAGCCGACCGAGACGGAGACAAAGGAAACACTGGAAGCGTTCGCCGATGCACTTCTGAAGATTGCAAAGGAGGCTGAGGAGAATCCCGAGCTCCTGCACGAAGCGCCTCACAACACACCGGTCAGAAGGCTTAACGATGCCTATGCCTCGAAACATCCCGATGTAAGGTGGAAACCGGAGGATTGACCAATTGATAGATAAGCCTGTCAAATACATCTCTTTGACCATCATCGCATTTGCGGTTTTAGCTTTTGTCGAGGGGTGTGGGTATAAATACCCCATGCCCCCGATCCCTTCGGATTCCGGGATGCCACCTGAGAGCGCTTACGTTTCCGTCGGGATATGGGACAGCTCGACGTCCTTCAACGATCTGTTCGTGGGAATCACCGGTCTTGTTTACGTCGTCCGCAACGATTCCGTCGTGGCCTATTACCTGAGCGGGATACGCGATGGCTCATTCAGGCTGAATTACGAGTTTCACGGCGCCGTCAGCGCTGATCAGGCCCTGAACGGCAACATCTGGGTGCTGGATACCGCTTCATCGGCTGTCATGGTCTTCTCACAGGACGGCCAGCTTTTGAGGACGATGACCGACCCCGATTTCATATCCGGCGTATCCATCGCCGTCGGCGATTCGCTGTTCTACATCTCCATGAAGCCCTATAACCTGATCCTTGCCTACGATACCCTCGGCAATGTGGTCGATACGTTTGCGAGGGAAGGTAATGGCATCCTGAACGTGGTTTCCCCCACCGGGCTTTATCTTGACCGGCAGAGGGGCATCCTTTTTGTGGCCAGCTCAGGGCACAACTGGGTGGAGGGCATAACGACGTCCATCCCGCATCAGAACGTCTATCATCTCGGCGGGATATACCACGATGGCGGCACCGACGATACGCTTTTCCTGAACCCGCTCGATGTGGCGACTGATCTTGACGGCAACGCCTACGTGGCGGACAGCGGCAACCTGAGCATCAAAAAGTTCTCTCCGTCCGAGACTTTTGTCATTTCCACGGTCTCGCGGGTAGAAAACGCCTTCCCTTATCGGGTAGCGGCCTCTTTCACAGGCGATGAGCTTTACGCCATTTTTTCAAACGGAAACATGAGGTGGATAGAAAAGTTCAGGAAATCCGAACGCCCTGACACCACCGGAGGTGGAAAATGAAAAGGATTTTGATAGGAATTCTGCTGATAGCAGGCGTTTTGCATTCCCAATCGCTTTTTGAGATACTCGGCGGCCAGAAGGTCGGCACCACGTCGATGGTGCTCCTCAAGATGGGCATGGGCGCAAGGGCCATCGGACTGGGCAACTCCTACGTTTCTATTGCGGAAGGGCCTGAAGGACTCTGGTGGAACCCGGCCGGCAGCGCTTTCGAGGCGCACAGAAGCATGGGCATGTCGCACATCAACTGGGTAACTGACATAATGATAGACCACGTCGGGGTCATCCTGCCGGTAAAAAAGCTCTACGGGGCCGTCGGCCTTCAGATGGCCTCGCTGAGGACACCCTACATGGAGCGAACTGACGAATACCATCCTTTCGGAACCGGCGAATATTTCACCTACGGCGTGACACTCATCGGGGTTTCCATGTCGAGGTTGATAAGCGACAGGTTCTCGGCCGGGGTTGGCGTTAAATTGATGAACGAGGTTCTGGACGATGTGAAGTCCTACGGTGTGGCTGTCGATTTTGCCACGCTTTACAAGGTCGGCTACAAAGACATCAAAATCGGGGTGGCGCTGAGCAACCTCGGCCCCGACGTCCGGCCGAATTGTGAGAGCTGCGAGGCATTTTCTCTGCCGATAGTTTACAAGTTGGGCGTCTCCGGTAATCCATGGAAGCCTTTGAAGCTTGTTTTCCAGATAGACAAGCCTTCGGATAACGTCGAGCTTTTCAAAATTGCCGGGGAATACACCCCGATCAAATTCGTGACCCTGAGATGGGGGTATCAGCTGAATGCACGGGGGCCGTCGGATGGCGGCCTGAACGGCCTCTCGGCAGGGGCAACTGTGAGATACAAAACGTTTTCTCTGGATTACGGCTACAGAAATTGGGGCTATTTCGGTGAAATCCACACCGTCGGGATAAATCTGAGCTATTAGCTTCAGCTGCATTTCTAATGAAAAATCGGTCAGCGTTGACATGTGGAGGATTTTTGTCTTTGTCGCGGCATTTTTAATCGCAGGCTGTGCACCGAGAGACAACCCTTACGACCCGCTTTCGCCGTATCGACTCCCTTCGATACGCGGCAGGATTGTGAATCTCAGGGGTGATACGCCGCTCCCGAATGTCACGGTTGAGGTGGACAGTCAGTTTGTGGATGTGTCGGACGCTCAGGGCGAATTTGAAATCCGCCTGGACGTTCCCGGCCAGCACACCATCAATGCCTCAGGTGAGGATGTCATGGCTTTTGACACATCCATAACCGTCGAACCGGGCGATGACGCGACTTTGACGATCCACATGGATCAGCTGCCCGTCATAGAATCCGTTGCCCTGAATTCCATCCATATCGCCAGCACGGTCTATGGCGAACAGTATTTCCTGAACGTCTCCTGCAGGACTGAGGATCCGGATGGCGAATACGAGATCGATTCGGTTACCGCACAGGTGGGAACACGGGTTTTCATGCTCGAACGGGTTGAGGGCGATTCGTTTTTGAAGACGCTTCCTGAATCGCTCCTGCCCCAAGGCACCATTCACGGCATGATAGGCAATCCTGTCACAATTGATGTCGTTGACATCCATGGCGGAAAAAGGCGTTCGCTTCCGGTGTATCTGACCCGTGTGATCTCCGACGTGCCCATCGGGATTTCACCTATCGGCGGACATTTCACCGGGCCAACCCCAACGTTGATATGGAACGAGTTTGATGCGGGTTTCCCCGTGAGCTACGAGGTCGAGCTTTACACAGCGCCCATCGGACAGCCTCCGGCTCTGATCGAGCACGCTACCGGTTTGACAGACACCACCTACACGGTTGCTGATTCCCTGTCGCAGGGCTACTATTACTGGGTCGTCTTCGTGGTGGACAATTTCGGGAACAAATCCCGTTCCGTCGAATACCTCTTTGTGGTGCAGAGCAATGGGAAATGAAAGCAAATATCGTGTGCTCATAGACGTTCTGACTGAAATAACGCATCTGGCCTCTCCGGAGGAGCTCATAAATCGGATTCTGGAGAGGGCCGTGCAGTTCATGGAGGCCGAGCGTGGCTACATCCTTCTGAAGACCCCGACCGGTGACCTTTTCGCTGCTGCCGGAGTCGAAAACGTGGATGGCATAAAACGTTATTCATCAACCATTGCAAAGAAAGTGCTTGAGACGGGCGAGGCTGTGCTAACCCACGATGCCGCAAGTTCCCCGGACCTGAAGTCGGAGTCCATCGTCCTCGATTCTATAAGGTCGGTGATCGCCGCCCCGCTCCGTGTCAAAGGCGAAGTCAAAGGCGTCATCTACCTTGATTCCACGACCAGAAGCGGACTTTTCACGCGCAGGGACCTCGAACTGATCGAGGCTTTTGCCAGTGTGGCATCCCTCGCCCTCAGCAATGCCACGAAATACCTTGAACTGCTGGAAAGTTATGAATCCCTCAAGGCGGATGCCGAACTCCGCTCGGAATTTGTCGGCGAAAGCCCGGCCATGGTGGAAGTGATAAACCTCATCAAGAAATTTGCGCCTACGGACTTCCCTGTTTTGATTACCGGAGAAAGCGGAACGGGCAAGGAGCTGGTCGCCAGGATGTTGCACAGGTTCTCCGGGCGGAAAGGCGAGCTTGTCACGGTCAACTGCGCGGCGATCCCTTCGGATCTGCTTGAGGCCGAGCTGTTCGGTTACCGGAAAGGGGCATTTACAGGAGCAACTCAGTCCAGAAAGGGGCTTTTCGAGGCGGCCGACGGAGGCACGCTTTTCCTCGACGAGATTGCCGAGATGTCAGCTGACCTTCAGGCCAAACTCCTGCGCGCAATTCAGGAGAAGGAGATCAAGCCGCTCGGCTCGAATCAACCGGTGAAGCTGGACGTCCGGATAATCGCCGCCACCAACAGGGACCTCTCAAAGGAGGTCAGGGAAGGGCGGTTCAGGGAAGACCTTTACTACCGGATAAACGTGCTCCGAATCCATGTCCCGCCTCTGCGCGAGCATCCCGAAGACATCCCTCTGCTGGTGGCCCATTTCATCCGCAAATACGGCGCTTCAAGGGTGAAAGGCATCACCAGAGAGGCCCTTATCAAACTGCTCGATTACAGCTGGCCCGGCAACATCCGGGAACTGGAGAACGTCATAGCCAGAGCGGTCGTTGTGGCGAATTCAGGCCTCATTCGGCCGGAGGACATCGTTCTGGAAACCGAAGGTGTCGAATCGGAACGCAGACGGGAGATAGAATTGAAACCGCTTGAAGAAGTCGAGAAGGAATACGTCCTTGAAGTGCTTAAACGGTGCGGATGGAACCGCAGGAAAGCCGCCAGAATCCTCGGAATTACGCCCAGAGGCCTGCAATACAAACTGAAAAGATGGGGCATACAGGATGGGAACGACGAAAAATGAGCGGTGATGTCAAAATAGCCGGTTACACCATCCTGAAAGAACTTGCGACCGGGAGCTTCGGCAAGACCTACCTCGCAAAATCGCCGGACGGCAAAAAGGTCATCCTCAAGATCATGCATCCTCACCTTGCGACCGAACCGGAAGCGAGGATCAGGTTCCACCGGGAGATGGAGATCCTGAAACAGCTCAACCATCCCCAAATCGTCAGGCTTATCGAGGCCGGAGAGCATGAAGGTGTGCCATTCCTTGTGCTGGAATACGTCGATGGCCCCACCCTCAAGGAATACCTGTCGGAAAATGCTCCTTTGCCCGAAAAAGAGGCCCTTCGCATCCTGAAACAGTTGGCAATAGCGGTTTCCTACCTGCATCAACAGGGGATAATCCACAGGGACCTCAAACCCGAGAACATCGTCATGCACAAAGGCAAGCCCGTGATCATCGATTTTGGACTTGCCAGAAAGCTTTCTGTGACGGTCGATGGCGCCGTGCTCGGGACGGTTTACTACATCCCTCCGGAGGTGCTCAACGGTGGGCGCTACACCGAGGCGAGCGACGTGTATTCTCTCGGCGTAATCCTATACGAAATGCTTACCGGCAACCGCCCGTTTTCCGGCAATTCTTTCGGGGAACTGGTGGAGCAGATACTTGAGCTGGAGCCGGAATGCCCGCCCAACGTCTCACCCGACACCTGCGAGCTGATCAAAAAACTGCTCGACAAGGACCCTGAAAACCGCCCGTCCCTTGATGAGTTGATCACG